>JAKAJA010000369.1 GCA_021814085.1 Acidobacteriota bacterium
CTCTGCCCCGAGGCGGCTTGTCCTTGTCCCACTTGCGGGCTGGGGCTCCTTCGCGCTTTTCCCATGGCTTCTTGTACGGCTTGTCCGCGCCCCCCTCGCGCCGCGGCGGCTTGTCCTTGTCCCACTTGCGCGCCGGGGCACCCTCCCGCTTCTCCCACGGCTTGCCTGTAGCCGTCTCGCCACCATCACCCTTGTTCTCAGGGGTTCGGCTTCCTCCCGTGGCGGGAACGCGCCTTCCCTTAATCAGCCGCGACGCGGGGGCGCGGTCCTTAGAGCCTTGTTCCGGCGGGGATTTTGAAACCACGTAGGACCTCCGAGGATGGTAGGGGCCGCTTCCCGGCCCGTTGGATGATGCTTAGGAGGAGGCTTGTCCCCTCGCCGCAAACTACGGAAAGGCCATGGCCATCCATGACCTGGCCGGGCGAGAGGGTTGGGGAAACGGCCGTACCGACGGCCGCCGAGAGGACCTTGATATGTTCCCCGGCAAACTCGAAAAATGTTCCCGGCCAGGGGTCGAAGGCGCGGATCTGGCGCTCCAGAACATGGGCCGGCAGAGCGAACTCCAGCCGGCCCTGCTCGGGCTTCATGCGCGGAGCGAGGGTGGCAAGGCCGTCATCTTGCGGAGCAGGCCGCATTCCGCCTTCGTCCAACCGGCGAAGGACCTCCACGAGAAGCTCGCCTCCCATGGCCGCCAGCAGAGGGGTCAGGCTCCCCGTTGTGGCTCCCTTCGGAAGAGGCATGGACCGTTTGAGATAGACGGGCCCCGTGTCCAAACCGGCCTCCATCCTCATGATCGAGACGCCGGCCAGCTCGTCGCCCGCCCAGATGGCATGGGCTATGGGCGAAGCACCGCGGTGCCGGGGGAGGAGGGAGGCATGGACGTTTAGGCACCCCAGGGGCGGGATGTCCAGGACCGCCTGGGGGAGGATCTTCCCGTAGGCAGCCACGGCGATCACGTCAGGGGCCAGCGCGCGCAGCTCTTCCGCTACCGTGGGGTCTCTCAAGGTCAGGGGTTGCATGACCGGCAAGCCCCTCTCCAAAGCCCGCACTTTTACGGGGGGCATGGTGAGGGCCCGGCCCCTCCCCGCGGGCTTGTCCCCCTGCGTGCAGACAGCCACGGGCACGGCACCCGCCGCAAGGAGGGCGTCAAGGCTCGCCACCGCGAAGTCTGGCGTACCCATGAAGACGATCCGGGCGGGCAGGGAACCGGTGCTCACGCGTGGCCTCCTCGGCTGCAGTGCAGTGGTCCCAGTCGGATGGGAACCTTTTTATTTTAACAGAATGGGAGAGATGAGGGGTTCGGCCGCATCTGTGCGGCAGGACGGACGGGTCAGGTCGGATAGGGATCGTCCCATTCCCCTTCCCGGATCAACTTCTTGATTTTCCGCTTCACCACGTCCCGCTTGAGGGGAGTGAGACGGTCCAGAAAGAGGATGCCGTCCAGGTGATCTACCTCATGGCACAGGGCCTTGCAGAGGAAATCCTCACCTTCGAGCTCGAAGGGCTTCCCGTGCCTGTCCAGGGCCCGAACTCTCACCTTCTCTGGCCTGGGGACCTTCTCGTAGATCTTGGGGATGGAGAGGCAACCCTCTTCCACAAGGGCCGACCCTTCCTGATGAACCCATTCGGGGTTAATGAGAAAGACCAGCTCTTCCTTGTCCCCGTGCGCTCCCACGTCCACTACCAGCGCGCGGAGGGAAACCCCCACTTGGTTGGCCGCGATCCCCGCACCCTGGGCGTGCCTCATGGTTTCGACCATATCGTCCAGGAGGGTCTGTATCTCCGGGGTGATCTCTTGGATCGGCTGAGCTTTTTCTCTCAGAACGGGAGAGCCGTAGAGCTCTATCTTACGTATGGCCATCGTTTCCTTTGTCCAGCTGCTTCACGAGTTGGAGGGTCATCTCGACCCTTCGGTTCAGGATGGAATCCAACTGCACCTGCATCTCCGGGAACTCCGCGAATTGGGCCCTCATCTGGTCGCCGGGAAGCTCCAGCAGGAGTGAAGGCTCCAAGGCAGTGACCGTGGCCGTTCGGGGGACCCGCTTCAGAAAAGCCACCTCCCCGATGATGTCCCCGGGGCCAAAGGTGGCCAACGGAATCACCTGCCCCTCGAAGGTCCCTCTCGCTTCGAGGTTCCCTTCCATGACGATAAACAACGAATCCCCGCTCTCTTCTTCCCTAATGAGGACCTGTCCAACCTGAACACGACCCGAGCGGGCAGCGGAACGCAGAAGGGCCAGGTGGGCTGGGTCCAATTCGGGAAAGAGCCTGCCCAAGAGAACGGCAGCCTCGTCCTCGGGTTCGGCCATGGGCTGCCCGGCCATGACATTTGCCGCGGCCGCCTCCGCATCCCCTTCACCACCCTCAGGCCCGGCGAGGACGGCCCCGACATCCGCGCCGCTCACCTCGGGCATGGCGAAGCCGGTCACTTCATCCGTGATGGCCCCGGCAGTGGCCATCGAGACCTCCTCGGCGGAGACTTCTCTGAGAAGTTCCGATTCGGTTTTGGGGGGCTCCTCCGCTCCGGCCTCGGGCGTGGCCGTCTGGCCCGTTTCCGCCTCTGCCGCGCCCGACATGTCCACGTCGAATGAGAAGGCCTGAGAATCGGAGGACGATGCCTGGGCTTCGAGCTGGGCGAGGCGGGCCATGATGGCCTCGTTCGCGGGATGCAACTTGGCGGCTTTCTTCAAGAGGGCCAGACCCTGGCTGCGATCGCCACCGGACAGGCTCGCCTCCGCCTCCTTGAGGTAGACTTCCGCCGCGTCCTCTTTCCTTCCATCACCCTCGTAGGCCTCGGCGAGGCGCATCTTGAGGGAGAAATCGTGGGGGGTGCGCTGGAGGCGCGCTTCGAGCACCTTCGCCGCTTGGCGGAATTTTCCCTCCTGCAAGAGGGTCAACGGGTCATCGCTCCTGCCCTTGCCGAACAGCATGGGTGCGGCCTCCTCTCCTCAAGTTTACTCCATGCCGAGCGGGCCCAACAAGATGCGCCGTCCGTGAGGTTCACCCGCGGGATTGCCTGAGAGCCCAGGGAAAGGCACAATGGCAGCTTCGAAGCTGAGGCAAAAACGCGCGTCCTCGCGGAGGGACTCATGCCCGATTTCTATCCCAACAATTTTGGCGGTCTTCCACCCGAATTGTCAGACCTCGGATCCTCAAAGTTCGTGGTCCTTCCCCTCCCGTACGAGGTCACGACGTCCTACGGGAAGGGGACAAAATTCGGGCCGAGGGCCATCATCGAGGCCTCGCGTAATATGGAGCTCTACGACGATGAGCTAGGCATGGAGCCATGCGAGGCGGGCATCCATACCACGGAGGACGTACT
>JAKAJA010000370.1 GCA_021814085.1 Acidobacteriota bacterium
GCGTACGCCGTGCTCAGCGGCGCCGCTTCGGCGCGGGAGGCCATTGCCATCAGCGACCTGCCCCACCTCTCCATCCTTCCGGGAACCATCTCTCTGGCCGGTGCCGAGGTGGAGCTCGCGGGACTCGATGACCGGGAGTTCGTCCTCAAGCGGGCGCTGGAGCCGATCAAGGACGCTTTTGACTATATATTGATTGACTGTCCTCCCTCTCTCGGTCTCCTCACCGTGAACGCCCTCGTGGCCGCCGACGAGGTCCTCATCCCCATCCAGGCCGAGTACTACGCCATGGAAGGGGTGAGCGAACTCCTCCGAACCCTCGAGCGGGTCCGCGAGGTCCTAAACCCGAATCTGGCCGTGAGGGGTGTGCTCCTGACCATGGTCGACATGAAGACCAACCTCGGGAGGCAGGTGATTTCTGAGATCCACAGGTTCTTCGGCGACAAGGTTTACAAGGGCGTCATACCCCGAAATATCAGGCTGGCCGAGGCCCCCTCTTTCGGAAAGCCCATCATCCTCTACGACATCGCGTCCCGCGGCGCACAAAGCTACCTACAGATCGCCCAGGAGTTTATTGCCCATGAATGCTAAGAACGTCCTCGGCCGGGGTCTCGACGCCCTCCTCAGCGCCCCGGGTCCCGGAGCCAAGCACGTGCTGGAGGTGGAGGTCCACAGGCTCCACCCCAACCCCAAGCAGCCCAGGGTCCGGTTCGACACGGGAGCCCTGGAGGACCTCGCCAAGTCCATCGCGGCGAACGGCGTCCTGCAGCCGATCCTCGTCAGGCCGAGCGACGGGAAGTACGAGATCATCGCCGGGGAGCGCCGGTGGCGGGCGGCCCAGAAGGCCGGGCTCCAGAGGGTTCCCGTCCTCGTGCGCGAGGTCGCCGACGCCCAGATGCTCGAGCTGGCCCTCGTGGAGAACCTTCAGCGGGAGGACCTTAACCCTGTTGAAGAGGCCCGGGCCTACCAGGTCCTGGTCGAAGACCTCGACCTGAGCCAGGAGGAAGTGGCGAGGCGGGTGGGCAAGGAGCGGGCTACCGTGGCCAACACCCTGCGCCTGCTACATCTGCCGCAATTTGCCCTGAACGCCCTGGAGGCGGGGCAGATCACCACGGGACACGCCAAGGCCATCCTCTCTCTCAAGAAAAAAGAAGACCAGGAGGACCTCCTCGCCTCCATTCTGAAGCGGGGGCTGTCGGTCCGGGAGGCGGAAGCCTACCACCGGAAGGTGGAGGCCAAGCCCCGCCGCAAGCGCAGCGTGGACGCGGACACCTCGGCGGCGGCCGAGAAGCTCTCCATGGAGCTGGGCATGGCCGTTGAGATCCGCCGTCGCCGGCGGGGTGGAGAGCTGGCCGTCCGATTCAAGGACGAGCAGGAGCTCCAGCGCCTGTTCGAGTGGATGTTGGAGCACCACGGGAGGTCCCGATGATGAACAGGAAGCCGGCCGACATGCCGCAGGTGGGCGGGATGCTCGGCGAAGGTGTGAGCGTGGAGGGGACCCTGATCTTCACCCAGACCTTCCGGGTGGACGGGGAGTTCAAGGGGAAGATCACCCGCTCGGACCGCCTCGTAGTGGGCGAAAAGGGGAAAGTCTCCGGCGAGATCGACGTGAACGCCCTCGTGGTGTACGGCCGCGTGGAGGGGAAGGTCCGGGTCAAGACGAGCCTGGAGGTCCATCCCAAGGGCCGCATCGTGGGGGAGCTCGAGATGCTGGCCCCCGCACTCTCCGTGATGGAGGGCGGGTTTGTGGAGGGGACGGTCAAGCTCACCGGGGGCAAGGGAGAGACTCTCCCCGCTTCTGAATCGGCGCAGAAGACAGGGGCCAAGCCGTGAGCGCACGAACCGCCCCCTCGCACCGCAATGCCAGGACCAGCGGGGTTTCCACGGACCACCATGCCGGGAGACGCCAGGCGCTGAAGGACCGGTTCAAGGCGGATGCTGGTGGACGGCCCTGGCTGGCGCTCATCTTTTCGGGCGAGGAACGCAATCTTCAGGTGTTCACCCCCGACCCGACCTTCTACTATCTCACGGGGGTGGAGAGCCCCAACGCCCTGCTCTTCCTCGCCCTCACCCCGCGGCAAGACTCGGAGATCCTCCTCCTGCCCGCCACCGATCCCGCCAAGGAGCGTTGGACGGGGAAGGTCCTCTCGTCGGGAGGCCTGACCCCCGACTGCCTGCCCGACGCCCTGCGCGCCGAGGCCGGAGCCAGGACGGGCGTCCCCTCTGGGTCCATCGGCATCTTCCAGCAGATCGAGGACGTCCTCGTCCGCCCCATGCGGGAGGTGGATGTGGTCTACATGAACTTCCCCGAAGACACGCCCCCGGGCCAGGTGGGCTGGGTGCAGCACTTCGCGGACCGTCTCCGGGCCAGCAACCCGCACCTCCAGTTCCGCCACGCCGCGCGCCTGGCGGGAGACCTGCGGCGCGTCAAGGAAGGCGGGGAGATCGAGAAGATGCGGGCCGCCATGGCCATCACCGACGAGGCCCAGCGCGCCGTCCTGGGCCACCTCCGGCCGGGCATGAAGGAGTACGAGATCCAGGCCATCGTGGAGTACACCTTCATGTCGCTCGGGGCCGAGCACGTGGCCTTCCCCAGCATCATCGGATCGGGGCCCTACTCCTGCATCCTCCACTACGACAAGAACCGCCGCACCACGCGCCGGGGCGACCTGGTCATCTGCGACATCGGCTGCAGGAAGGATCTCTACTGCGCCGACGTGACCCGCACCTACCCCGTGTCGGGCAAGTTCACAAAGCGCCAGCGCCAGGTGTACGACGCGGTCCTTGCCGCCCAGGAGGCCGCCCTGGGGGCTGCAAAGCCGGGCGTCCTGGTCAAAGACGTGCACCAGGCCGCCGCGGACGCCATCTCAAAGGCCGGCTTCGCCCCATACTTCTTCCACGGCACAAGCCACTACCTGGGGATCGAGGCCCACGACGCGGGTTCCTACGACCTGCCCCTGGAACCCGGGACGGTCATCACCATCGAGCCGGGGATCTACATCGCCGAGGAGGAACTGGGTGTACGCATCGAGGACGACGTCCTCATCACGCGGACGGGGGCCGAGCGCATGACCCACGCGCCGCGCGACGCCGGGGAGATCGAGAAGCTCCTGGGCCGCCCCAGGAAGACCCTCGTGGTCTAGGATCACCCCTTCAAATCTTGCTGCAGCAATGGTTCATACCAACTTGCCGTCCGTTGTTTACGTCCCGTAGGCGAGGATACACATCCTCGCCGCGGCCGGGATGTGTATCCCGGCCTACAGGAACGAGCAATTTCCCTAGCATTAACGGCAAGCTGGTATCAGGAGAGCCGGATCGTCGAGG
>JAKAJA010000371.1 GCA_021814085.1 Acidobacteriota bacterium
CAAGTGCCCTTGACAAGCAGAAATCAAAGTGATATCATATAGGTATCAATTGGAGGTTCTGCTATGTACCAGGAAAAGGTCGTAAGCGCCATCAATGGGTGGCCCATGGTCTTCGTCAACATCCTTCTGTTCCTGTGTGCTCCCGCACTCCTCATTACGGGGGCGAGACATCTGGAGGCAGGGGCGGGTAACGTGCCGGTCTCGGGCATCGCCCTCATGATCTGCGGGGGCCTTCTCGTGGCCGTGGCGGCCATCACCACGAAGGGCTTCTTCGTCCTCCTGCCCAACGAGGCGGCCGTGCTGACCCTCTTCGGGCGCTACACGGGCAGCGTGAAGAGCTACGGTTTCTGGTGGGTCAACCCCTTTTCCGTGAAGCGCAAGCTGTCCCTCCGCTCCTACAACCTCAACGGGGACAAGCTCAAGGTGAACGACAAGGCGGGGAACCCCATCGAGATCGCGGCCGTCGTGGTCTGGAAGGTCCAGGACACCTTCGCGGCATGCTTCGACGTGGTGAACTACGCCGATTTCGTGAAGATCCAGAGCGAGTCGGCCATCCGCCACCTCGCCAGCACGTATCCCTATGACTCCTGGGAGGAGGGGGAAGAGCACGCCGTCTCGCTACGCGCCAACATCGACGAGGTGTCCGTCGCACTAGAGAAAGAACTGCACGAGCGTCTCTCCAAGGCCGGGGTGAAGGTGGAGGAGGCGCGCCTGAGCCACCTCGCCTACTCCGCCGAAATCGCCGGGGCCATGCTCCAGAGGCAACAGGCCTCGGCCATCATCGCCGCCCGCCGCAAGATCGTGGAGGGGGCCGTGGGCATGGTGCAGATGGCTCTCGCGAAACTGGGCGAGGACAAGGTGGTGACCCTGGACGAGGAGCGCAAAGCCGCCATGGTAAGCAACCTCCTGGTGGTTCTCTGCGGCAACCGGGACCCGCACCCCGTGGTCAACGCCGGATCCCTCTACTGAGGCAGGGATGGCGGAAAAGAAGTCCTTCCTCCTGCGGATTTCCCCCGAGCTTTGGGCCGAGCTGAACCGCTGGGCCTCAGACGAGCTGCGCAGCGTCAACGGGCAGATCGAGTACGTCCTGAGGCAGGCCGTCGAGGAGAGGCGGTCGGGGAAGAGGGACCGGAACGGCAGAAGCGCCGAGGCGGGGCGGGACCCTACCAGCCCAGGCGGACGAGCATGAAGAGGGCGGCCAGGATCGCCAGGGCGATGAGGATCATCCAGAGCGCGCTGGTAACGACGTACGTGTATATCATCAAGATCAGGCCCGCGACCAGATGCGGGATGCGGGACTGCTTCTTGCCGTAGATGAAGAGGCCCATACCCACCGCGGAGATGACCAGCGATAAGAGAAGCCAGGTCGGGTTGATGTTCATTTTTTCTCCATGAGGCCACACGGCCTATTCAGTGTACCGGAGTCGGTACGCGGGGCGGGATAGGCTTTCTACCCATCCCACCTGCTGCCCTGGGGGACAGGTCTTGCGCCAACGGCCTTGCTCCGCCACAGCCGCGAGGGTCCATGCGGGCCCTGGCTACTTGACCTCCAGGCGCTCCCTTAGCTCCAGCGGGATGTCGAGGCCATCGGGGAGGTTCGCGCGGAGCCACTCCAGGGTCTCCGCGGAGAATTTGACCTGTTTGAGATCGTAGGTCTCGAACGCGGCGTAGGCCATGGGAGCAACGGCCTTCGTGATCTCGGCCATGACCTTGGCGTATTCCCGTATCTCCCACTGGGCGTGGGCGTCGAGACGGAGCTTGAGGAAGTGGAAGAGATTGTGCAGGTCGATCTGCCAGTACCACTCCGTGTAGAGGCTGAGAGGGAGTCCGATGCGCGCCACTTCGCGGGCGAGGTCCGAGGCCAGCATGGCTTCGTAGCGGGCGTAAGCGTCACGCTGTCCCGCCGCCATTTCCTCCACGATGGTCTTGGCAGATTCGGGACTCACGGGGGTCTCGGCGCGCCCCTGCTTGTTGATGGTGCTCTGGGTTCGGAGGGTCTCCTCTACGGGCAGGTAGCACTCGTCCTTCATCACGGAATAGCGGCCTGAGATCTCGTTGACCCGCGCCGTGCGGTGCCGGATCCACTGCCTGGCCACGAAGATGGGGAGCTTTACGTGGAAGGTGAGGACCACTTGCTCGAGGGGCGAGGTGTGTTCGTGGCGCATGAGATAGTTGATCAGGACCTCGTCCTCGCGCACGGTTTTGGTGCCCGTTCCATAGGAGACCCGGGCGGCGGCCACGATCCTCTGGTCCGACCCCATATAGTCAACAAGACGAACGAACCCCTTGTCCAGGACCGGGAACTCCTTGTCGAGAAGAGCTTCGGCTTCGGGGGTAGTGAGGTGTGGCATGGCGGCCTCCAAAAAGCGAAGAATTAAGGGGAGCCTCGGTTGGGGTCAACCTGCCCTGCGGGTTTTTGCCCCGGCGGGCCGCCGCCCGTGGATGAGGAAGAGCGAGGCGGCGAGGGCCTGGGGCAGGACGAAAGAAACGAGGCCCACAAAATAACGCCCGACATAGGGGCCACTCTGCAGGGAGATGCTGAGGGCGAGCACCGCTGCACCAAGCCACAGAAGAGCCCCAGCGGACCTTTCCCACTTGATGGCGGCGAACAGGCCGACAACCAGAAACGCCGGGCCTCCCACGGCCGCCATCCAGAAATAGGCCGCGGAGGCGGGCTGAGAAGCAAAGGGACCTTTGCCCAGGAACACCAAGCCGCACTCCGCAATCAGAAGGAGGCCTCCCAAGACGTAACCCCAGAGACGCGTCCCGCCCATGGCGACCTCCTTGGCAACGATATCCTAGCATGGGTGCGGCCCGCCTTGCGTTTTGGCGGCGGACGCCCTTCAGGTACACTCTTTGACTTGGGCCCAATCGGCCTGCCCCACACAGGAGGTGCCCGTGTTTCGGAAGACCCTCGTATCCACCCTGATCAGCGCCGCCGCACTCTCCCTCTGGGCTGCCGGCGGCACCCCAGCGGTCAAGCCCGCCTATCCGACCACCCCCGCCCGGATCGTGACCGATGATTACTTCGGGACGAAGGTGGAGGACCTGTACCGGTGGCTGGAGAAGGGGGACGACCCCGAGGTGGTGGCCTGGACCGAGGCGCAGAACGCCGCCACCCGGAAGTTCCTCGACGCCTTCCCCGGCCGGCCGACCATCGTGAAGGAGCTCACAACCCTGTGGGACTACCCGCGCATGGGGACGCCCGCCCAGTACGGTGACCGGTATTTCTACACGAAGAACGACGGCCTCCAGAACCAGTCCCCCCTCTTCGTCCGGCAGGGGCTGGACGGCAAGGAATGGGTCCTGGTGGATCCCAAC
>JAKAJA010000372.1 GCA_021814085.1 Acidobacteriota bacterium
ACGATCGGGAGTCCCGTGGCTTCGAGCACCTCGTGAACCACTTGTCGGGCGAATAGAAGGCGGTCGCTGCCGTAGGCGTCCGTCCGGAGGTTGGTCTGGGGGCAGAGAAACTGCGTCACGAGGTGGCCCTGCCCCGCCTGGATTTCCACGGCGTCGGCACCCGCTGCCGCGGCTCTCGCCGCCGCCCGCCCGTAGGCTTCCACGAGCGCCTCGGCCTCCTCGATTCGCATCTCCGCGGCGAAGGTGCCCCGCGAGGGACAGAGACAGGCCGACGGGGCGATGGGCGGAGAACCCGCGGCTCTCGGATCGGCGGCGGCCCCGGCGTGGGTAATCTGGACCGCGGCTTTCGCTCCGCGATCGTGAATGGCCCGTATCAGCCGGCTCAACCCTTCCATGCTTTCATCGCTGGTGGCGAGGAGCTGGTTGGGGTGTTCACGCCCTCCGGGCGCAACGGCCACCGGTTCGAGGATGAGCAAGCCCGCGCCGCCCTCGGCGATGGCTTCGTAGAAGCGCTGCTGCCGCCTCGTCACCCGTCCGCCGGCCTCGCCCAAACCGGCCAGGATCGGGGCCAGGACGAATCGGTTCTTGAGCCTGAGGGGACCCAGTTCCAGGGGTCTGAAGAGCCGCTCCACGCGAGACTTCCTCCCGTCAGATGAAGAGTGACACCTTGCTCGTGCCGGCTTCGGCCAAGAAGGTGGCCACCCCGGCGAGCTTGAGGTTGGGGTAGTCGATCATCTCTTCGAGCTTGAAGCCCATGAGATCCATGCTCATCTGGCAGATGAAGATCTGGATTCCGGCGTCGGCGGCGCGGTGGAGAAGCTCGTCGAGCCCCAGCACGTGGTTCCTCTTCATCAACCGCTTGAGCATTCCCGTTCCCAGGCCGCCCATGTTCATCCTCGACAGCTTGAGGCCGGGAGCGCCCTTGGGGAGCAGCTTGGAGAAGAGCCGTCCCACCAGGTCCTTGGGAGGCGAGCTCTTGTTCGGATCGCGCAGGGCCTGGATGGACCAGAAGGTGAAAAACATGGTGACCTTCTCGTACATGGCCGAAGCGCCCGTGGCGATCACGAAGGCGGCCAGGATGTGGTCCAGGTCCCCGCTCATGACCACCATGGAAAGATTGTCTTCCGCGGCGTTGGCCGCCAGCAGTGCCACTCTCTCTTCCAGTTCGTTCAGGCGCTCCTGCAACGCCGCGGCCGGGGGGCCCGTGAGCGAGGATGCTCCCTCAGTGGATTCCATGACCATCTCCCTCTGCTGTTGGCGCCCGCATGATCCTGAAGGACAAGCTAGTTCTCCTTCAAAATCTCTTGGTCGTATTCCGATTCGAAGCGCAGCTTGTGCTGGGCCTCCTCTTGAGCGAGCCCCTGGAAGACCTCCCGAAGCTCTCTACGGCCCATCTGTGCGGCGAGGTCGCTGTAGAGTTGGAACGCGGCCCTCTCTTTGGCCATGGCTACCCTGAGCGCATTGGGGTAATCCATCTCCGGCGAGGGTTCTACCTTCACCAGGTAATCGCCGATCTTGAGGTCAGCCACTCGCTTTTGCGGGGCGAGCGCGGCCCCGCCTCGCTTCACTTCCAAAAGACGGGCCTTGTGGGCTCTTTCCTCGTTGGCGAAGGCGGCGAAGATGGCTTTTCGGTCGGAGCCCGTCGCACGGGCCGACAATTCATCGTAAAAGGCCGCTGCTTTCTCCTCTTCGCCTATGGCGAAGTCCAACACCTCTTCTAGGGATGTCCACTGCCGCATGGCCGACTCCTATTCGCCGGTCTTCTACCCAACCGTGACCGAGACGTCGAGCTGGCGAACCCCATCCAGCTCTCGAAGCGCCGACTGGATCTGCCCTTCGATCAACCGCTTGTCGCCCGCTTCGACGGAAAGCTCGACCGCTATCCTGCCCTCCTCGGCATCGGCCGAGATCTGGACGGGCAACCCGTAGGTGTCCGGATGGCTCATCAGCAGCACCTCCGCCACGGTGGCCAGGCGCAGGTCCCGCACCCGGCGGATGGCGTCGGGCGTGCGCTGAAAGGCCTCCTTCTGAACCGCCGCCGCGACCATCTCGATACCGTCGCCAACGCTGACGCGGTTCAGGTTCAAGACCACGTCATACTGGGAGGCGCTCATGATATCCGCGTCGTACAAGAACTCCGTCCACCGCTTCCGCTCGTTGTCGATGGCCTCGATTCGGCGGGTCGTCTCGTACCGTGAGAGCCCCAGCTCGGCCATCATGGCCTCCACCCTGTTTTCCATGGGAGCGTTGACCCGGACGCGCAAGACGAAGGGGACCTCCTTCAGGAGGAGGTGGGCCAGGTTCCCGTGGTAGACGAGCGGGCCCTCCAGGACCGCGTCCAGTAGCGCCGCCTTGAAACAGGCGATGTAGTGGCGGCGGGCCTCGGCGTAGCGTTCCCAAAAGCCGGGGGGATGCTTGGCCAGGATGTGCCGCATCTCCAAACCCGTCTCGCCGATGCCGTAGCGTTCGGCCGCGGCGAGGATCTCCTCTCGGTCCACTACCCTGCTGCCCAGCCGGCTCCCCAGGCCTTGGGCGAGCTGCGTTGCGGCCCGCAGGGAACCCCGTGATATGGCGATGACGGACATGCCGCCTCCTTGGCGATCAGTAAGTGACCGAACCCCGCGATTCCAGGATTTCCGTGACCAGGCGGGCCGACTTCACGGGCTGGGCGCCCTCCACCAGTTGGTCCTTCGTGATGCTTCGCGCCTCCATGCAGGGGATGCACACCAGCAGGGTGCCGCCCAGATCCACGAACTGGTCCACGAGCTGTTTGAGGGGAGCCTGGCCGGGCGCGTGGACGTGCTCGTAGATCCCCTTCGTCGCGGCGGTGACGCCGTTGCCCTGGAGGACGATGGTGGCGGCCACCTCCATGGCCAGGGCCGCGTTGCCCGTCAGGAAGGGATAGGTGGCGCGCTCCGGGTCTTCGCCCCCGTAGGTCGAGACGATCGTGATCTTCTCGGGCTTCTCTTCACTCATGGCCTGTTTCCTCAGGCGCCGCCTCCGGCGCGTCAGAAGGTGAGCGCGGTCTTGGACTCCAGCAGGTCCGAAACGACCTTGCCGGCTTTCACCAATTGCGCGCCCTGGATGAGGATCTGCTTGCTGATTTTGCGGGATTCGACGCAGGGCGTGCAAATGTAGAGCTTGCCGCCGAGCTCGAAGAACTGGTCCATGAGCTTGCGCAGCGAGGTGCCCTCGCAGCCGGAGAAGACGTGCTCGGCGATGCCCTTGTGCGCCAAGAGGACGGCGGGGCCCTGGAGGAGGATGCTCACCTGCACCTCCATCGCCAGCGCGGCCACGCCCAGCATGAACGGCAAG
>JAKAJA010000373.1 GCA_021814085.1 Acidobacteriota bacterium
GAGGAGCCACCTTCGCCCTGGCGGCCGTTTCGGGCATTCCCTCCTCGCAGGCCATGGTCTCCTTCGCGGGGGCCAAGGAGAGCGGGACCACGCGCTTCTTCTGCGTCACCCTCGGGAGCGCGGACGTCTACCCCGGGGTGACGGGGGCCGACCACGCCAACTACCAGTCGGTCTACACCCTCGATTGGGGCGGCTCATGGGTGAGCCGCACCGCGGGCATCGCCGCGGGAGACCACCCCTTCTTCGCCGGCGCGGGCCGCGCCAACGTCTCCGTGGCCTATGTGGGAGGAGGGAGCGACGCCGGGGTGCCCGTCGTCTACAGGACCGCCGACGGGGGCGCCCACTGGTCCCAGGTCTTCCTCACCACGAACAACCAGAACATCGCCACGGGCTGGAGCGGCGTGGGCGGAGCCCGCGGATGGGGATACGGAGAGTACGCCCTCGGTTTTGCCGTTTCCCCGGTGGACCCGAACCGCGTCATCATCGCGGACTTGGGCTTCGCCCACGTCACATCCGACGGCGGCACCACGTGGCATCAGGCCTACGTGCGGCCCGCCTATGAGAACGCCGCCAATACCGGCATCTTCCTCTCCAAGTCCTACCTCTCGGCCGGCCTGGAGAACACCACGTGCTGGGGGCTCACCTGGTCCGATGCCTCCAACGCGTTCGCCTCCTTCACGGATATTCGGGGCGCGCGCAGCGCGGACGGCGGGGCCACCTGGTCCTTCGACTACACGGGCCACTCCCTGAACACCATGTACCGCTGCGTGAAGCACCCGTCGACGGGCGTGCTCTATGCCGCCACCTCCAGCGTCCACGACCTCTACCAGAGCACGTATTTGCAGGACAGCCGCATCGACGGCGGCGCGGGCCTGGTCCTGTTCTCCTCCGATAAGGGCAAAACGTGGCAGACCCTCCACAACTTCGGCCACGTGGTGTGCTGGGTGGCGCTCGACCCCACGAACGCCAACCGGCTCTACGCTAGCGTCGCCGACAGTTCGGCGGGGGGCATCTACGTATCAAGCAACATCCAATTGGGGACGAGCTCCACGTGGGCCAAGGTGTTGGCAAATCCGCCGCGAACCCAGGGCCACCCGTACACCATCGCGGTTCTCAACGACGGGACCCTCGTGGCGACCTACTCGGGGCGGCGCGATTCGAGCGGTGCGTTCACGGACAGCTCGGGCCTCTTCGTGACCACCAACGGGGGTTCGAGCTGGGCCGACAGGAGTGCATCTGGCATGCACTACTGGACCAAGGACCTCGTGGTGGACCCCGGCGACCCCGCGCAGAACACCTGGTACGTGGGCGTCTTCAGCGGCTGGGGCGGCGCGCCCAATGGCCTGGGTGGCCTCTACAGGACTACCGACCGCGGGGTGCACTGGAATCGCATCCTCACCCTCGACCGCGTGGAGTCGTGCACCATCAACCCGGCGAGCGCGTCGGAGATGTACGTCACCACGGAGGCCGAAGGGCTCTGGATGACCTCGAACCTCACCGCGCTTGCGCCCGCTTTCACCCAGGTCGCGGGGTACCCCTTCCAGCATCCGGTTCGGGTCTTCTACGATCCCTACCAGGCGGGGCGCGCGTGGGTCACCTCCTTCGGTTACGGGATATGTCTTGGAATTTCGGGGGCGGCGCGCTCCCCCGAGGTCTCCGCCGGGGCCGCCTCGCCCCTGCGCGCCGCGAAGCACGGCGACCTCGCGGACCTCAGTTTCGAGGACGCGGGAGCCACGCGGTACAACCTCTACGTGTCTAACGGTCCCTCGGGTCACCCGCTCCGGGTGCTGAACGCCGCGAACGGCAATAAGACCTGCGCCCTCACGGGACTCCTCTCCTCCGGCGGGCGCCTAACGCTCCAGAACGCCGACCTCTCGGCGGGGATCACGGGCCCCGGCAACGTCCTCTACTTCCTCATCTCCGGGGACAACGGCACCGGCACCGAGGGCCCCCTAGGCCATGATGCCCTTGGGGAGGAACTCGGGGCAGACACCGCCTGCGGGGACTGATACCAACATGCCGTCCGTCGTTTGCCAGCTCTGGAGGCTACGCACTCCGCGCCGATGCGCGGAACGGGAGCGGCCTTCTGCCTTCGGAAGCCTCAGGATCGCTTCAGAAGGGCCATCGCCCGGGCCGCCACGTTCTCCGCCGTGAACCCCAGCCGGGCCATGACCTCGGGCCCCGGTGCCGAGGCGCCGAAGCGGTCCAGGCCCATGACGTCCCCCGAGTCTCGCACGTACTCGCGCCAGCCCTGCGTGGCACCCGCCTCCACCGCGAGCTTCGGCACGGCGGGCGGCAGAACCAGGTTCCGGTAGGAAGTGGGCTGGGCGTCGAAGAGGTCCCAAGAGGGCATGGAGACCACGCGGCATCTCACCCCGCCCTTCTTCAGGATCTCTGCCGCCGCTGTGCAGAGCGAAACCTCCGACCCTGTTCCCACGAGCACTATTCCAGGGAGCCCGCCCTCCGCCTCGACAACGGTATAGGCGCCTTTAGCCACTCCCTCCCGAACCGCCTGCAGGGGGGCGTCCATGACGGGGAGTCCCTGGCGCGTCAGGACCAGCGCCGTTGGGCCCTTGCGCCGGAGCGCCACGGCCCAGGCGCCAGCCGTCTCGTTGGCGTCGGCGGGCCGGATCACCGTCAGGCCGGGGATGGCCCGCAGGCTCGCGAGGTGACTCACGGGCTGGTGGGTGGGGCCATCTTCGCCCACGCCGATGCTGTCGTGGGTGAAGACGAAGATCGACCGTGTCCCCATGAGGGCCGACAGCCGGATGGCCGGGCGGGCGTAGTCGCTGAACACGAGGAACGTCGCTGCGTAGGGGATGAGGCCCCCGTGGAGTGCCATGCCGTTGGCGATGGCGGCCATGGCGTGCTCGCGCACGCCGAAATGAAAGTTCCGTCCGCTCCGGTCCTCCGCGGAGAAATCGGGGATGCCCTTGAGGGCAGTCCCGTTGGATGGCGCCAGATCCGCCGATCCCCCGAGGAGGTTGGTGATGACAGGAGCCAGGGCGTTAAGGACCTTGGACGAGGCCACGCGCGTGGCCGGGCCCCCGTCCTCCTTCCGAAAAGCCGGCAAGTGCTGTTCCCAGCCCTCGGGCAAGTTCCCGCCGCACGCCCGGTTGAAGGCCGCTGCGGCCTCGGGGCCGGCCTGCTCCCAGGCACGCATCACGTCCTTCCAGCTTTCCTCGAGCTTCCTTCCCTTCTCCAGGGCAAGGCCGGTGTGGGCGGCCACATCGTCGGGGATGAAGAAAGGCTTGTCCAGGGGCCAGCCGAGAGCCTCTTTCGTGGCCCGGGTCGCGTCGGGGCCG
>JAKAJA010000374.1 GCA_021814085.1 Acidobacteriota bacterium
CCAGGCGGGCACCACGACGGATCCGGTGGAGAAGCCCATGGAACTCCTTCCCCTGGGACCGGTCCTGTTCATCGACACGGCCGGGGTGGACGACGAGGGCGCCCTGGGCGAGGCGCGCGTCAAGAGGACACGGCAAGTCCTGGACAGGACGGACCTCGCCCTCCTGGTGGCCGAAACCGGAGCCTGGGGCGATTTCGAGGAGGGGCTGCTGGCGGAATTCGCCGCCCGGAAGATGCCGGTCCTCGTGGCCCTCAACAAGTGCGACCTCGCGCCGGCCGATGCCTCACGCATGGACGATCTTAAAGCGCGCGCCATCCCGGTCGTGCAAACCGCGGCACCATCGGGAACGGGGCTGGCCGAGCTCCGTCACGCCTTGCTGGATGCGGCCCCGGCCCACCTCTTTGAAGCCCAGTCCATCCTATCGGACCTGGTGGGGCCCGGGGAGACGGCCGTCCTCGTCGTCCCCATCGACAAAGAGGCGCCAAAGGGCCGCCTCATCCTCCCGCAGGTTCAGGCCATCCGAGATCTCCTGGATCACGACGCCCTGGCACTCGTCGTGAAGGAGCGTGAACTGCGCAGGGCCCTGGACAGCCTCAAGACGCCCCCAAAGTTGGTAGTCACCGATTCGCAGGCTTTCCTGAAGGTCGCCGCCGACACTCCCACTTCCGTGCCCATGACTTCCTTTTCAATCCTCTTCTCACGATTCCAGGGAGACCTGGTGGAGCAGGTGCGGGGCGCCCTCGCCATCGACACCCTGAGGGGTGACGACCGTGTCCTCGTGGCGGAGGCGTGCACCCACCATCCCATCGGCGAGGACATCGCCCGGGTCAAGATCCCTCGGTGGCTCACCCAGCACTCGGGGAGTCCGCTCGCCTTCGAGTACGTGAGGGGCCACGACTTCCCGCAAGACCTGTCCCCCTACCGGCTCGTGGTCCACTGCGGGAACTGCATGGGGAACCGCAGGGAAATGCTCTCGCGCATCCTGAGGTGCCGGGAGCAGGGGGTCCCCATCACCAACTTCGGGCTCGCCATCGCCTACGTCCTCGGTATCTTCGAGCGCGCGCTCCAGCCCTTCCCGTCCGCCATCGACGCGTTCAGGCAGGTGCGGCGCACACCGCCAAAAGCCGGGTGATACAGCGAGAGTGCGCGGCATCCTCTCCCTAGGGCTTTTCCACCTCTGAAAAGTCTCATAATTCAACAAGAATGGGCGCTTTAACCCAGCGCTTCTCCCCCGGCCCGGATTCCCGTGACAGGGCGCTTTGGGGGCACCACAATGCCCTCTGACGAGCGCGGAGCTCGTCGCGAGATCACCCATGAGTCCTGCCATCCTCACGCTTCCCCCAATCCAATCCGCAAGGTCGAATACGCATTTGTCGTAAGCCATGCTCCTTAGCCGGGAGCGCGGGGTCGGCGGACGGAAGAGAAGAAAGGCACGAGTATGGACAGCCTGCAGAACATCCTGGACAGACATCCCGGAGCGGGCCGCGACGCCTTGATCCCCATCCTGCAGAGCGTGCAGGAGGCGCACGGCTACCTCTCCAGGGAGGCCATCACCCGCATCGGGGGACACCTCGGTCTCCCGGCCAGCAAGGTCTTCGGAGTCGCCACCTTCTACAACCAATTCCGCTTCCAGCCCCTCGGCAAGTTCCACATTCAGGTCTGCCGGGGGACCGCCTGCCACGTGAAGGGGTCCCTCGGGACCCTCGAGTCCATCCAGCGCATGCTCGACCTCAAGCCGGGCTGCACGAGCAAGGATGGCCTCTTCAGCCTCGAGACCGTGGCCTGCCTTGGCGCCTGCGGCCTCGCCCCGGTGGTGTGCGTCAACGGCGAGTTCCACGCGGGGATCACACCCGACAACCTGAAGAAGCTCGTGGACGGCTTCCGGAAGCAGGAGGCGGCCCATGAAGGCGCCCACTGAGTCCCGCGCCCCGGCACGCTGCTGGGAACTGTCGCCCCTCCCCGACCCGGAGGTCCTGGCCCGCCTCCCCCTTTCGAGCCATGGTGGCGAAAACGGGCTCCAGGAGCGCATCAGCCTCCTGCGCCGCGAACGCATCGAACGCCCCGTCGTGTTCGTGGGGACGGGCACCTGCGGCCTGGGGGCCGGCGCTGGCAAGACCCTCGCCGCCATCCGGCGCCACCTCGAAGCCCGAAGGGTCGAGGCGGACGTGGTGGAGGTCGGGTGCATCGGGCTCTGCTCCGACGAGCCCATGGTGGACGTCCAGCTGCCCGGGCGCACCCGCCTGAGCTACCGGGGCATCACTGAAGAGAAGGTCTCGGCCCTCCTGGACGGCGTGTGGGCGGGACAGATCAAAGGCCCTTTTCTCGTGGGGCAGTTCTCCGCCGATGGCCTCGAGCCCTGGCCCAAGGTTCCCCGCCTCGACGATCACCCCTTCTTCGCCCCGCAGACGCGGTGGGTCCTGGCGAACTGCGGCGTCATCGATCCCAGCAGCCTGGAGGAATACGTGGCGCGAGGGGGCTACGGCGCTCTCCAGCGGACCCTTCGCTCCCTCGGCCCCGAAGCGGTGTGTAACGCCGTGGAGCGGGCGGGCCTGCGGGGACGCGGCGGCGGCGGATTTCCAACGGGAAGGAAGTGGCACATCGCCCGGAAGCAGGCCGCGGGGCAGAAGTACCTCATCTGCAACGCCGACGAGGGCGACCCCGGGGCCTTCATGGACAGGGCCGTCATCGAAGGCGACCCCCACCGCCTGGTGGAGGGCATGGCCATCGCCGGATTCGCCATCGGGGCCAGCATCGGGTACGTCTACATCCGCGCCGAATACCCCCTGGCCATCAGGCGCCTCGCCCACGCCATCGACCAGGCCCGCGCGGCGGGGTTCCTGGGACAAGGCGTCTTTGGCACCTCTTTCGATTTCGACATCCGCATGAAGCAGGGGGCCGGGGCCTTCGTCTGCGGCGAGGAGACGGCCCTCATCAACAGCATCGAGGGCCGCCGCGGCATGCCCCGTCCTCGTCCGCCCTACCCCGCGGAGCGCGGCCTCTTCGGGAAACCCACGGTCATCAACAACGTGGAGACCATCGCCAACGTGAGCGGGATCCTGGCCCGGGGCGACGGTTGGTTCAGCGCCCTGGGAACGGCCGGGAGCAAGGGCACCAAGGTCTTCGCCCTCTCGGGGAAGGTGAGCCGGACGGGCCTTGTGGAAGTGGCCATGGGCACCACCGTGCGGCAGATCGTCTTCGACGTGGGGGGCGGCATCCCCGGCGGCAAAGCCTACAAGGCCGTGCAGATCGGCGGCCCTTCGGGGGGATGCATTCCCTCCTCGCACC
>JAKAJA010000375.1 GCA_021814085.1 Acidobacteriota bacterium
GAGCCCGAGGGAGACGACCTTGAAGGGGATGGGGCCGGCCAGCTGCGTCGTCGTGCCGTCCACCCGCTGAGCCAGGCTCACCCGGTAGGACCCGGGCGCGGCCATGGGCCCGCGATCCGGTTCCCGGTCGTATTCCTGCTCCCGCTCGGGCTCCCCCGTGATGGGGACGGACGGGGGGTAGTGGAGGTCCCAGGTGGCCCGGTGGAGGCCCGCCTTGGCGGGGGCCGTGACGCGGCAGGCGACGTGCCCCGCCTCGTCGGTTACGGTGAGCATCAGGACAGGGGCCTCCTCCAGTTCCTCCGCCCTCAGTTCCTCCGGAGTGGGGTAGGCGGCGGCCACCTTCTTCTTCTCGGCCTCCTTCTCCGCTTCGTGGCGCTTCTCTTTGCGCGTCTTGATGTCCTCCTTCAGGAAGTACGTGAATGTGGCGCCGAAGGGAGGGTTGGGGGCGGTGAAGAAGGAGGCGCCCTGGTCGCCGGGCCCACGGCCGCCGAGGGGGAAGCGCTCGACGTACGCGAGGGCATCCTTCACGGTGAGGAGGGCAGCGGGTTTGTCCAGGAGTGCATCGCTCACCTCCCGGAGGGGCGTGAGGTCGTCGAGGATGTAGAAACCGCGCCCGAATGTGGCAACGGCCAGGTCACCCTCCCGCTCCTGGATGGCCAGGTCGCTCACCGCAATCGTGGGGAGGTTCCCCTTGAGGCGGATCCACCTCCTTCCGCCGTCGGGGCTGAAGTAGAGGGCGAACTCGGTGCCCGCGTAGAGGAGGCCCGGCTTGGCGGGATCCTCGATGAGGGAGTACACCGTGCCGCGCCCGGGGAGGTTGCCCGCGATGGAGGTCCACGTCTTTCCAAGGTCCGTGGTCTTGAGGACGTAGGGTTTAAAGTCGCCCTCCTTGTGGTTGTCGAAGGCCGCGAAGAGCGTGTCGGGGTCGTGCCGTGACCACGCCAGGCGGCTCACGTAGGCCATATCGGGGACTCCGGGGAACTTGTCCAGCCGGGTCCACGCCTTGCCCCCGTCCGTCGTGATCTGGATGAGCCCGTCGTCCGTGCCCACCGCGATCCGTCCCTCCTTCAGGGCCGACTCGCACAGGGCCACGATGTTGCCGAAGAGGGACGTGGATGCGTTCTTGGCCACCGCGTCGGCGGGCCAGATCTTCCCCATGACGGGGAGCTTGTTGCGGTCCAGCTGGCGGGTGAGGTCGCCGCTGATCTCCTTCCAGGAGTCGCCGCGGTCGTCGCTGCGGAACAGCCGCTCCGCCGCGAAGTACAGCCTCGTGTGGGAGTGGGGCGAGATGAGGATGGGGGAATCCCAGTCCCACCGGTAGGCCATCTGGCCCTTGCCGGGCTGGGGCTGGATGTCCACCTCCTCGCCGCTGCGCCGGTCGTAGCGCACCAGGCCTCCGTACTGCGACTCGGCGTAGAGAATGTTCGGATCCACCGCGTCCACTACCGTCACGAATCCGTCCCCGCCGTGGGTGACGAACCAGTCCGAGTTCACGATGCCCGAGGCGCTCGTGGTCCGCGAAGGCCCGCCCTGGCTGGCGTTGTCCTGCGTGCCGCCGTAGACGTAGTAGAAGGGCTTGGCGTTGTCCACGGTCACCCGGTAGAACTGGGTGATGGGGAGGTTCGCCTTGAAGTTCCAGTTCTTGCATCGGTCCCAGGTCTCGTATGCGCCGCCGTCGCATCCCACGAGGAGGTGGTCCGTGTTGGACGGATCGATCCACACGCCGTGGTTGTCCACGTGCTTGTACTTCTCGCCCGCCTTCCGGAAGGTTTTGCCGCCGTCCTCCGTCACCTTGAGGGTCACATCCACGACGTAGACGCGGTCGGGGTTCTTGGGGTCCGCGTAGGGCTCCTGGTAGTATTGCCCGCTCCCCGAGACGTAGTCGGAGCGCTTCTCCCACGTGGCTCCCCGGTCCGTGGAACGGAAGAAGCCACCCTTCTTGTCGGCGGCCTCGATGATGGCGTAGAGGATGTCCGGATCGGCGGGGGACAGGGCCAGGCCGATGCGGCCCATGTCCGCCTCGGGGAGGCCGCTCTGGAGCTTCTTCCATGAGGCGCCCGCGTCCGTGGACTTGTAGATGGCCGATTCGGGGCCGCCGTTGATGACCGTGTAGACGTGCCTTCGGCGCTGGTAGGACGCGGCGTAGAGGACGTCCGGCTCGCGGGGGTCCATGAGGACATCCGTGACGCCCGTGTTCTCCGAGATTTTGAGGACCTGGGCCCAGGTCTTGCCCCCGTCCGTGGTCTTGTACAGCCCGCGGTCCCCGCCCGGCGACCAGAGGGGTCCCTGGCATGCCGCGTAGACGACCTTGGAGTCGCGCGGGTCGATGAGAATCTTGGCGATGTGCTCCGACGCCTTGAGGCCCAAGTTCTCCCAGGAGGCACCGCCGTCCTCCGAACGGTAGATACCATCGCCGTAGCCCACGCTGCGCTGGCTGTTGTGTTCCCCCGTGCCCACCCAGACCACGCTGGGATTTTTCGGGTCGATGGTCACGCAGCCGATGGAGTAGGAGCCTTCCTTATCGAAGACCGGCGTCCACGTGGTTCCGGCGTTGACGGTCTTCCACACGCCGCCCGAGGCCGCGGCTACGAAATAGTGAGCGGGATCTTTCGGATCCACCGCGAAATCCATGACCCTGCCCGACATGAAGGCCGGCCCGATGGAGCGCAGCTCCAGGCCGGAGAAGGTCTTGGAGCTCCAGGGGCCCTTCTCCTCCTCTTTCCCCTTGTCCTCCGCCGGCGACTGGGCAGGATGGGCCTTTTCCGGTTTGGCCGCCCATGCAGACGTGGCGACGGCGGCGAGGAACAACAGGGGCAGTGCGAATCGTCGCATCGGGTCTTCTCCCATCGAGGCTGCGCGAACGCGCAGGAAGCATCCTAACCAAAAGAGAGAGAATTCACCACCAGCGACCGCCTGCCCCCCGCGGTCAGCTTTTAGAAATGAAGGGATTGAACCGCAAAGACGCAAAGATCGCTAAAGAAGAACTCATTCTTGAATTATTTGCCCTTTGTGGGCTTCCCGCTCTTTGCGGTTAAAAGGTTTCCTCTTTTGGCCTTTGAGGACGAAGGGCTTGAACTGCGAGAATCGCAAAAACTCGGCACTCTATTTTCCGCAGGGTTGGAGGCGGAATGAGAAGGATGTGGCCAGGCCCTGGCGTTCTCCCGCGAGGTTTTCGGTGAACTTCTCGGTGCACCTCCCCTGAATCATCTCCCTCGAGCATGCACCGCGGAGCTTGCCCCTCGCGCCGGCCGGGGTTCGGTAGGTGGAAGTGAACCCTCTGGCT
>JAKAJA010000376.1 GCA_021814085.1 Acidobacteriota bacterium
CTTAATGCCTTTGACTCTTTAGCCAAGAAGTTTTTCTCCGTGTCCTCCGTGCCTCCGTGGTGAGTTCTTCTACTTTTCTCCCTTCACGGTGAGAACGGCCCCGGCGCTGTAGGCGCTGAACTCGGGAGCGTACATGGATTGGAGGATCGCGGGGCTCACCTTGAAGGTGCCCGCCATGTTGGCCCGCAGGCGGTACTTGAAGGTGTACTCACCCTGGGGCAGCCATTCGAAGAAGAAGTTGGTCCCGCTGTCCTTGGTCTCCTCGTACCACGCGATGCCCAGGTCCCACTTGAACTGGCTCACGGCGTTCTCGGGCTCCATCCCCGCGGCCCTGGGGTCGCGAAGCATGACGTACTCGAAGGGATGCTTGCAGCGGATGGAGAGCTGGACCTCCACTTGGTCACCGGGCTTGAGGGACGCCCCTTCGGCCAGCGGCGTGAGAACCCACTCTCCCCCCTTCTGCTCCCGTTTGAAGTAGGTCCGGTGCACGGAGAGGAAGTCGCCCCTGTCTTCCGAGGGAAGGCGTTCCGTGGAGAAGTTCCACGTGGCGGAGGCGAACATGAAGCCCTTGGTGTTCTTCTCCACAACGACCGTCGAGCACGTGGCGGGATCGATCTTGCTCCCGGGAATGACGGTCTGGGATTTCTTCCCCGTATAGTGATCGGGCTCGAAGGTGTACTGGATGACCTGGTTGCAGACGCGAACCGTGGCTTCCTCCTTGGTGCCCAGGGCCCCTTCCGCCTTTAGGTAGTGGACCAGGGAGTAGATGACCTCGGCCGTGGCCTTGGTGCTCTCCCAGTGGTTGAGCTTCTTGTTGAGGAAGAGCCACTGCACGAGGCCGTCCTTCTTGGCGTCCTTCGGTGTTACCTCCATGAGGGTCCTGAGGGCGAAGGCGTGGGTCTCGATGGTGTCGTTGTACCAGAGCCACCCGCGGTCCTCGGGGGCCCAGTAGGTGCCCTGCTCGGGGTTGGACTTGGCCGAGTCCATGACGCTCGAAAAGACGAGGGCCCCGTCCTTGGCCCGCCCCATGCGCTTGAGAGTCAATGCGAGCTGGCACTTGTTGTAGGGGGTGTGCTGCTTCCAGTGCTTGAAGGAGAACTCGAGCATGCGCTGGCGCTCGGCGTCGGTGAAAACCCCGCCCGTCCATCCCATATCGGGGTAGTTGGAGAGGGTGTAGTTGAGGAAGGTGACGAACTCCCAGCCCACGTCCTTCGCCATCATGTGGCGCACCACCTCATCGAGATAGTGCTGGTGCATGTAGCCCCAGGCCCGCTCCACCACGTCACGGGGGGCATCCACCTGGAACTCCAATCCCTTGCTGAAGCCGTAGAGGATGTAGAGGGTCATGTAGGGCGAGGGCGGCCCGCCGGCCCACCAGGGGAAGCCGCCCAGGCTCGTCTGGGACTTCTTGAGCTTGGCCAAGGCCCGGTCGCGTGTCGCCGCCGCGATGGCGGGATCGAGGACGTTCTCCATGCCGTAGCCCGCGTCCTTGCCCCCGCGGGCCTCCGTGAGCCAGGGTGTCTCCTCCAGTTCCATCTTGCGGTTCGGGTCGGGCTCGGACCACTGCTCAAGGGGCGTGTCGCGCTTGGAGAACTCCTTGGCCATCTTGCCCACCGCCGGGTACTGCCCATAGAGGCTGCTCAGGATGCCCGTGGAGAGGAAGCGGTTGAGGGTCTGTTCGGTGCACTCGTAAGGGTAGTTCACGAGGTATGGGGTCGCCGCGAGGACGGAGTAGAAGAGCTGGGCGTCGAGGGTGACGACCATCTGGTCGCTCACGAGGGTCGGGTCGTCGTTCTTGGCGAGGTCCGCGAAGGTGAGCTCCTTGCGGTCCCTGTCGCGCAGGGTCACGAACCGGGACTGCATGAGGTGCATGCGGCCGGGGAGGACGGGCAGTGGGCGCAGTTCGCCGTCACTCGTGTCTCCTGAGGTGGCAACGACTCTAAATGCCACGGTTCCAACTTGGACAGGGGCGGTAATCGGGAACGTAAGATTGGAGCCACCCCCCTTGGCCACGGTGAACGGCTTGCGCGCGGAGTCCGCGGTCAGGCCGAACTTGGACAGGAGGCTCTCGTTGGTCGCCGGGTCGAGGATGTCGAAGGTGACCTGACCGCTCATGTCGTGATCCGAGGCGTTGTTGACGACCACCTTGATGCCGGCGCGATCTCCCTCGCGCAGGAACCTGGGCAGGTAGGGCCGGACCATGAGGTCCTTCACGCTGCGCGTCTCCTTGTGGAGAGACCCGCCCTTGATGTCCTTCGTGACGGCGTGGACCCAGACGTTCCAGGCGGTGACCGAATCGGGGACGGTGAACTCGATGACCGCCGAGCCGTTCGCGCCCGTGAGGAGGTGAGGCTCCCAGAAGGCCGTCTCCGCGAAGTTGGAGCGGAGTTCCGTGGCCGGCGGAGCTTCGGGTTCGGCAGCAGTCACGGCGTCGGCCTTCTTGTCCTTCTCCTGCCCTTGGGCCACTTCCGACTTGGCGGCCATGTTGGCCATCTTGGCGGGCGCCGCGGCGGGTGGAGGCGAGGGCACGGCCATGGACCGCTCGGCCATGACTCCGCCCATCACACCGCCTTCAACGCCGCCTCTCATGTACCGCCGGCCCGGCCCGCCGATGCCGTAGCCGCTGAAGAAGATGAGTTCGTCGTCCCTGAGGCTGGGATAGCCCGGAAGGGACGCGAAGTCGTTGTCCTCGCTGTAGCACTGGCTCGCCGCCCCGAGGTTCGCGCGCGACGTGGCGGCGCCCGAACGGTTCGGATAGAGAGAAGCGATGCGGGGCGGGTTGTGGGGCGCGAAGAGGTCCAGGCTCTTGTCGTACATGTAGGCCAGCAGTTCCGCGGCGCCCGGTTCCGCGGCTTTCCCGTCGGGAGTCTTGACGGTCACCCGCCAGGTCTCCTTGGCTCCGGGCCGGACCTTGTCCCGGAAGGTGGCGAACTCCACCTTGAGCTCCTTGTTTTCCCAAGGCACGAAGATCCCCTGGCTGAACTGCATGAGCTGGTAGCCGTTCAGGACGACCAGGGTCACACCGAACCCGCCGCGATCTTTTTCCGTCACGGGGAATTCCAGGAGGGATGGACTCTTGCCCGAAGTCAGGGGGCGGCGCTCCACGCGTTTGCCATCGCGGTAGATGTCGAGGCAGAGCATCTGGTCGGCCAGACCCGAATGGACGAGGAACCGCGCCGTGCCCCCCACGGGGACGGACGTGTTCTCCGCCATGAGGACCGCGGGAAGGGCCAGATCCACCTTGGGCGAGGCCACGATGAAGTCTTTCTGCGCCGTGCAGTTC
>JAKAJA010000377.1 GCA_021814085.1 Acidobacteriota bacterium
GATGTTGCGCGCCGCTTCGGCCACGGCCAGCCGACCGCCCTCGAAGGGATCAAGCTTGCAGAAGCGGGGGTTCACGTCGGTGGTCATGGCCACCGCCTTGGTGGTCCCCTTGATGCGGATCAGGGCAGCGTCCGCGCCTGGCCCCAGGACGGTGTTCGTCCGCACCGACTGGTCGTACTGCGTGTAGACCCAGCTTCGCGAGCAGATGTTGGGATGTCCCATGAGGGTGAGGAGGGCCTGGGCGGGGTCCACCTTCTTCAGCGCGGGCAGAGGCGCACTTTTGCCGGCCGCGAAACCGGCCGGCTCCGCCATGGGCCGTCTGTAGAGGGGCGCCTGGTCGCTCACGGGGCCCACGGGCATGTCCACGACCTTCTCTCCGTGCCAGTAGATCTCCGCGCGCCCCGTGTCCGTCACCTCGCCGATCTCCGCCGCGTCCAGGCCCCACTTGGAGAAGATGGCCCGGACCCGGTCTTCCTTGCCGCGCTGGGCCACGATGAGCATGCGCTCCTGGGACTCGCTCAGGAGAAGCTCGTAGGGGGTCATGCCCTTCTCGCGCATGGGGACCTTGTCCAGGTCGAAGCGGATGCCGCTTCCGGCCCGGCCGGCCATCTCGAAGCTCGAGGACGTGAGGCCCGCGGCACCCATGTCCTGGATGCCCACGATGACGTCCTCGGCCATGAGCTCGAGGCAGGCCTCGAGGAGGAGCTTCTCCGTGAAGGGGTCCCCCACCTGGACCGTGGGCCGCTTTTCCTCCGTGGCCTCGGAGAACTCGGCGCTGGCCATGGTGGCCCCGTGGATGCCGTCCCTCCCCGTCTTGCTGCCCACGTAGAGGACGGGGTTGCCCACGCCGCTGGCGTAACCCCGGAAGATCTTGTCGGCCCTCAGCAGCCCGAGGGTGAACGCGTTCACGAGGATGTTGCCGTCGTAGCTGGGATGGAACACCACCTGGCCGCCCACGGTGGGCACCCCGATGCAGTTGCCGTAATCGCCGATGCCCGCCACGACGCCCTTCACGAGGTGGGCCGTCTTGGGGTGATCGGGCCGCCCGAAGTGGAGGGCGTTGAGGTTGGCGATGGGGCGGGCGCCCATGGTGAAGACGTCGCGAAGGATGCCCCCAACCCCCGTGGCCGCCCCCTGGTAGGGCTCGATGTAGCTGGGATGGTTGTGGGATTCCATCTTGAAGCACACGGCCCATCCGTCGCCGATGTCCACCACGCCGGCGTTCTCGCCGGGTCCCTGGAGAACCTGGGGGCCTGTCGTGGGGAAGCGCTTGAGGTGGACGCGGGAAGACTTGTAGGAGCAGTGCTCGCTCCACATGACCGAGAAGATGCCCAGCTCCGGGTAGGTGGGGGTCCGGCCGAGTATGGACAGGACGCGCTCCCACTCCTCCTCGCTGAGCCCGTGCTGGTAGGCCAGTTCCTTGGTGACTTTGGGGTCAGGCATGGGCGGCCTCCAGGGCCCTGAGGGCCGACCTGAACAGGCCGAGGCCGTCCGTGGAACCTACGATCTTCTCGCTGGCCCTCTCCGGGTGGGGCATCATGCCGAGCACGTTCCGCTTCTCCGACAGGATGCCCGCGATGGCTTCCAGAGATCCGTTCACGTTCCACTCGGGGTCCAGGCTCCCGTCGGGAGCCACGTATCGGAGGGCGACCCGGTCCTCGCCCTTGAGGCGCCCGAGGGTCTCGGGATCGCAGAAGTAGTTCCCGTCGCCGTGGGCGATGGGGACGCGCAGGACCTCCCCCTTCCTCATGGCGACCGTCCAGGGCGAGTCGGCCGTCTCCACCCTGAGGTACACGTCCTGGCAGAGGAAGGTCAGGTGCTCGTTTCTCAACAGGGCGCCTGGGAGGAGCCCCACCTCGCACAGGACTTGGAACCCGTTGCAGATGCCGATGACGAGGCCGCCGCGGCGGGCGTGGGCGACCACCTCGTCCATGATGGGTGCGCGGGCCGCCATGGCCCCGCAGCGGAGGTAGTCGCCGTAGGAGAACCCGCCGGGGAGTATGACCAGATCCGACCCGCGGAGGTCACGGTCCTGGTACCAGATCTCCTCCGTGGGAAGGCCGAGGATCTGGGAGGACCACTCGAGGGCGTCGTGGTCGCAGTTGGAGCCCGGGAAGATGACGACTCCGACCTTCATGGCTCCAGGACCTCCACCCGGTACTTTTCGATGATGGGATTGGCCAACAGCTTCTTGCAGTAGTCGTCCAGCCGGGACTCCACCTCCGCGGAGGGGACCGGCCCCGTCTCGATGTCGAAGAACTTGCCCTGCCGGACCGACTCCACCTCTCCAAAGCCGAGTGTTTTCAAGGCGCTGGCCACGGCCTTGCCCTGCGGGTCCAACACCCCTTCCTTCAGGAACACGTGAATCCTGGCTTTCATTCGGGTCTCCTTTTCCAGGAAGCCGCGCCAGCGAGGCGCCGCTAAGCCACAGTCTAACAGAGGGCCAAGGCCCTTGCCAATCCCGGCATTCGCCCTGCTTGACTCCCCTTCAGCACTTGCAGGTGCTACATTACCCTCATGGAGGACCCCACCATGAGACGCGTCCTAATAGGGCTCATCGCCCTGACGGCCATGTGGTCCATGCGGGCGCAGGATACGGCCATCTACCAGCAGGGCGGGGCGGTCTTCGAAGGCATCTCCTCGTCCATCAAGTCCGCCCTCGCCGCCGAAGGGCAGCCGGCGGCGGTCGGTCCCGTCATGGTGGCCACGAACCAGGCCCAGGCCGTGGACGACCTCAAGGGGCTCGAGGGCAAAGGGGTGAAATACTTCTTCGCCGTGGGGACGAGCGCCTCGACTCTGGCCTCCCAGCGGCCCGCCTCTTCGGGCATCTTCATCTTTGTCCCCAACCCCGCCCCCAGCGGCCTCTCGGCTAGGCCCAAGTGGGCCGGCGTGTCACCCTACCCGGACCCCAGAATGGTCCTTTCCTACGTCCGCTCCACCATGAACGTGCAGCGTGTGGGAATCCTCTACACCCGGAAGAACAACCAGGAGGTCGCCAAGGTCTTCGAGGACGCGGCGAGCGCCGAGAAGATGCCTTTCAAGATGATCGGCCTTGACGGCCCCGAGCAGCTCGATGCCTCCCTGGCCCCCGCCCTGAAGGACGTGGACGGGGTCCTCCTCCTCATTGACCCCCTGGCGTTCTCTCCCGACAGCCTCCGGTTCATCGTCTCCACCTGCACGCAGGCCAAGAAGCCCGTCATCGGTTTTCTGGACGCCGTGGCTTCGGCGGGCGCGCCATTCGCCATCTACCCGCCTCTGGACGAGCTGGGGCGATCATGGT
>JAKAJA010000378.1 GCA_021814085.1 Acidobacteriota bacterium
CAGGGCGACCGGTTTATGGGCGAGGGCCGCTTCGGCATACGCCATGCGGTTGCCCAACGCCGCCCTGGCTACGGGTACGCCCATGTTCACGAGCGCCTCCCGAGCCATCGTGGCGGCCCTGGTACCCGTTCTTACCCGGTTCATCACCACAAGGACGGGAACCTTTCCAACCAGAGCGCCCAAGACAGGGCCAGCACTCCAGAGATCCAGAGGCGAGGGGGATACGGGCACCACAACCAAGTCTGCACCGGGGATCGCGGTGGCTGCTAGTTCCGCATCATGGGGGGGGCAGTCCACGACAATGAGCCCGTCACCTTGGGTCGCTAGGAGCCTCTTCAGTTTCGGCGCGTCCGTAACCTGTACCACCTCCAGCCCATCCCAGTCGTTCGCCCACGAAGAGCTGGAGGCCTGGGCATCTGCATCCAGCAGGAGCGTGGGAATTCTCCTGGATAGGTGCCAGGCTAGGTTGACGGCCACAGTGGACTTGCCGCCTCCACCTTTCTGGTTCGTGACCACCACCTTCTTCATGGGCACCTCCCTGGCTAGTATTATATAGTTGCTTCCAGCTTGCTGTCAACTAGCTTGTTATTAGCATCATACTAGCCAATAGCTATTCTAGATGTCTCTATACACTTCGCGCCTATGCCCAATTCTTAGGGCCAGGATGAGGAGAGTCTCGTCTTCGATGTGGCAGATGATGCGGTAGTCTCCAACCCGGTAGCGCCAAAGAGGAGTTGTCCTTTGGCCCTTGAGAGCCTCACCAAGGCTTCGTGGGTTCTTGAGGGGCGCAAGGCGCTCGGAGAGAAAGCGCGTGATACGACGGGCCTCTTTTGGATCGAGGCGCTGGACCTCGCGTGCGGCACGCGGGTCGAGTTCAATCCTCCACGCCAAGGTCTCGCTCCAGGTCGGCGAGCAGGATGGTCTTCACTTTCCCGCTCCGGATGTCCTCCATGCGTTTCTCGGCGAGAAACACGTCCTCCAGCTCCTCAATGTGTTCGAGGATGGCTTCGCGGACGTAAAAGGTCTTGGTCCGGCCAGTGGCCCGGGCCAGGGCTGCAAGGCGCTTTTCAATCTGGGGGGGCAAACGAACGGCAAGCATGCACGTTTCCTCCATTGATATACAAGTATAGCGCCATGCGCGGCAACAAGCAAGCGACTCATTTCAAGCGTGGTCGGGCCCTACCTGTACGGAAACACCAGCAGTCCCGCCGCCTTGGCCTTGGCGGCTTCGCCGCGGCGGTCGTAGCGGGCGGTGGTAGAGGGGTCGGCGTGGCCGGCGAGTTTCTGGACGGTGGCGAGGTCCGCCCCCGCGTCGAGGAGGTCGCTGACGAAGGTCCTCCGGAGGTCGTGGGGTGAGAAGGCCCCCACGGAGGCCTCCGCCGCGCGCTTCTGGAGGGCCAGGTAGACTGCCTGGGCGGTCATGGGTCGGATCTGGATCCGCCCGGCTTTATCCACCGGGCAGAGGAGAGGCCCGGGCTCAGGGCCGCGGGAGGCTACCCAGGCGGCGAGGGCCTGCATGGCGCCCGGGGGTAGGTGGGTGGTGCGGTCTTTCCGCCCCTTGCCGCCCCGGACGGTCACCACGCCGGTCTCGAGGTCCACGCCGGCGCGGTCGAGGCCCACGGCCTCGGCCCTCCGAAGGCCGCAGCCGTAGAGGAGGGCGAGGACCGCCAGGTCCCGCGCGCCGGCGGGGCCAGGGTCCTCCATGCAGGTGTGAGCCAGCGCCCGGACCTCGCCCGGGGTGAGAGCCCGGCCGCGGGGGAGCGTATCGCCCTTCACCCCCTTGAAGTCCGTGGCCGCCTGGTACTCACCCATGGTCATGGCCCCCAGGCGGACCGCCTGTTTGAGGGCGCCCCTCAAGGCAGCGAGGTGCTTGTTGACGGTGGCGGGGCGGTAGCGTTGCAGGAGGGCCGCGCGCAGGGCGGCCGTGTGGGCGTAGCGGAGGGCGCCCCAGGGGATCTCCCCGGCTGTCGCCTTCCCGCCGCTCAGGAGGGCCGCCAGGGTCTCCAGGGCGGTGGCCATGGTGCGCCGGCTCTCCTTCGAGGGGAAGGTGGCCAGGTAGACCGCCGCCGGGTTCCGGTCCAGGGGCGCCGGGGAAGGGAGGGGGGAAAGGGAGACTTCCGTGGGGGGCGTCTGCACGATCGCCAGCTCATCCGTCATCGGGACCTCCTGCTACTTCTTCAGGTGCCGGTAGATACGCCCATCGTTCCGGTTCCCGATGTCGTCCACGGTGAGCACATCTTGGGTAAAGCTGTAGAGGATCCGATACTCTCCAATATCCGCCCGGCGGAAGTCCGACCCGCCCAAGGTCTCCGAATCGGGGGGCAAGGGGTCTTGGGAGAGCGCCAGGATCTTCTTGAGGATCTGCCGGAACTGCTTTGCATCCAGCGTGTCCAGGAAACGCCGCGCCTTGTGGGACAAGTCGAGCTTGAGCATGCTCCCCCCGTGAGGCTGGGCCTACTTCCGCTTGCGTGGCGTACGGGAGGTGGTGGTGGCGCTTTCACCGGTAAGCCGGTCCTGGATGTAGGCCTCGGTGGCCTCCACCCCCAGCGTGCCCTCCCGCCGCGCCTCCTGGGCCCGGAGGATCCAGTACGCATCCTCGCAAGCGCGGAGGCGCTCAAACTCGGAGAAGGACAACAACACGGCGAAAGGGCGCTTGGTCTTCTGGATGAGCACGGGGCCATGGGCGGCGGCGTCGAGGTGCTCCCCGCTGTGCTTCTTCAACTCGGTGGCGGTGATGGTCTTCATGGGACCCTCCAGGAGCTGAATATAGGTATTCTAATTAGAATAAGCAATATGGGTGATTCTGGAGGGGCCAGCCCGGGGTATCGCCCGGGGCCGCGCCCCTCTTTCCCTTTCGAGAAGTGGCATTCCCATAAGAAATAAAGAGGGGGAACAGAACATCGAGGACCCTTCCCGGTCCCTCCCCGGCCGTCCTGCGCATGCAAAATATTTCGTCCGGTGTGGACCCCCTGGAGCCCCCGTCTCGCGCTTGGGCGAACCGCAACCGTGCCGGCGGAGGCCTCGGCATCCCAAGCCGGCTACTTCTCCGGCTTCCCCGGCGCCGGGGAAGCCTCTACTTGGCGCTGTCCGCCCCTGCCTTGCTGCCCGTGGGTTGCTTTGTCCCGCCCGCGTCAGCGGCAGCGGAAGAAGAACCTTGCGATCCCATGTCGATCCAGATTCTCGCCTCGCCGAGGGCGGGGCCGCGGTTGTTCGTGAGGTTCACGCGAATGGGGATGGTGATGGGCGCGAAGCAGTGGGGGTTGCCCTGGCTCTCCGGC
>JAKAJA010000012.1 GCA_021814085.1 Acidobacteriota bacterium
CGGGGGGTCGCCTCCGGGCACGCTTCCACCAAGCCCTCCAAGCCTCCGCAGCCTCCGATAATGCCGTAAGGTCGCACGTCAGCAGTCGGAGGTCCGCCCGGCACCGCGCCGCGCGTTTGCGTCCCGCCATTTCTTGCTTTGTGGGAGCGACCTTCAGGTCGCGAAGGGGACGCCTTCAAAACGATCGCCACCTAAAGGTGGCTCCTACATGAATCTCTTCTCGCGCCTCGCGTTTTACGTCTCGCGTTTCGCGTCTCGCGTTTTGCCTCTCACTTTCTTCCAATGTCATTTGACAGCGCAACCTTGGGCAACGGGCGTTCCGCCGCGACCGGGGCAGATTCGCTGAGGCTCCCGGCCTCATGCCGCCCAGATGAGGTCAGCCGCCCAACGCCGCTGCATCTCAGTCGTTTCTTTACAGGCGTCCCGACGCCGGTGGGCCTTATGCGAGGAAGGCGGGAGGGATGAACCGGAGGCGTACCCGGAGGGTACGTTGAGGATTCGAACCGAGCGCCTGACAACGCAGAAGGTCCGCCGCCGTCGGCGCTCTTTCTTAATGAAAGAAGTACCCCACCCCTCCCAACCCCAACAGCAGGATCCCCAGCACCATCCTCTCGTTGTGCTCGAGCCAGGGGAAGGTGAGCTTCTGGTACCCGGTGAAGCCGACGTAGGCCAGGATGCCCATGGCGAGGATGGTGATGGCGCTCATCACGAGAGCCATGAGGAGGAGGGTGGGCCACGAGAGCCCGCCGGAGGCGAAGAAGATGGGGATCAGGGTCTCGCAGGGCGAGAGGGTCATCTCAAAGAAGAGGGCCCACACGGCTACCTTGTCGGCCTGGATGGGGTCGTCCGAATGGTCATGAGCGCAGTGTCTGTGTCCTTCGCGGCGCCAGCCCATGACGAGGTAGTAAAGGCCGAATGCGGCCAGGATGAAGGCCGGCAGGGGGGTGTCCAGCCGGTCCACGTATTTGTGCACGCCCTTGCCGAGGGCGGCCGCCGCAAGGCCGACGAGGGTTGTGCTCACCACATGGCCAAAGCCGGAGATGAGGACCACCTCCAGCATCCGCGCCCGCGACCACTTCTGGGCGCGGGCCACGAGGACGAAGGAGAGCCAGTGCGTGGGCAGGAGCGCGTGGACGGCCGCCACCGCGACGAGTCCTACGAAGAGACTGGAATGGAGTACGGTGGTGTTCAAGGCTTCCCTCCGTCACCTTTCAGGGCCTGGAGGCTGGGACCATCCAGGGTGATTTCCTGGCGGGGCAGGGGCATGGGAATACCGCGCTCGGTGAAGACCTCGCTCAGGGCCTTGCGGAGGTCCCGCTCCGCCTCCCACTGCATGCCCGGGCCGACCTTGGCCCAGATGCGCACCTTAATGGACGCTTCCCCCAGCTCGGTGACGCCCACCACCTCGGGGTCATCGAGGTACATCTTCGCCGTCTTGTCGGACCCCTTCGCCCTCAGGCCCGCCTCTTTCAGCGCGGCGAATACGGCGGCCAGGTCGGCTCCTTGGGCGACGCCCACGTCCACCACGGCACGCGACCAGTGTCTCGAATAGTTGGTCACCACGCGCACCTCGCCGTTGGGGACGGTGTGCAGCTCCCCGCCGAGGGCACGGACGGATACCGTCCTGATGGTGATGGTCTCCACGGTGCCCGAGCAATCGGCGATCTTCACCGAGTCCCCCACCCTGAACTGGTCCTCGGCGATGAGGAAAAACCCCGTGATGAGGTCCCGGACAAGGAACTGGGAGCCGAAGCCCACGGCCACGCCCACGATGCCGAGGCCCGCCAGGAGCGGCCCCACCTGGATGCCGAAATCGGCCAGGGTCATTAGAAATGCCGTGACGAAGAGGCTGATGGAACCGATCCGGCGCGCCACCCCTCCGATCGTGTCCAGACGGCGTTCGAGCTCCTTCTCGTTGGCGGGGTCCCGGCGGAGGGCCGCCACTTTGATCCGCCTGAGGAGGGCCCGCCAGGCGCGGTCGAGGAGAAAGGCCCCGAGAAAGAAAAGGAACGTCTTGAACAGGCGCATGGAGAGCCAGGGCGCCCAGGTGTGGGGGGCCCACACTTCCCAGTCGGACATATCCGGGGCAACGGCCAGCAATGGTAAGAGGGTCATCAGCTGTCTCCTCGCGACGAGCCGGAGGCCCTCGGCCCCCCGCTGAAGAACTCATTGTACAGGACTCACACCGCCAATTGGGTTGGATGCTCCACGAAACACAACAGGAGCCCGAAGGCTCCCGAGATGACCTCGCTGACAGCATTTTTGGTTCGAATCTACAGAGGCAATCCTCGTGCCAGCGGCGCCCTCCCAGGCATATTGTTTTAACTTGCTGTGTACACGCGAGTTGCCCAGAGGAGATTCAAAATCAAGAAAAGGAAATGCTGCTCCATTTGGTCAAATGTTGGACCATATCATCATTTTCTGTTGCGTCCTTCTCTTGCTTTCGCCTTGAGCCAAGAACACAGAAAGCCTTGCGGGGGCTCCCTTAGCAACCATTCAGGCCTCGATTAGTCCGAATTTCTGTGCCCGGTATTTGAACTTGGGACGCGTGAGGCCCAGGAGGCGGGCCGCCCGCGAGCAGTTGCCTCCGGCCCGGCGCAGGGCCTCCTTGAGAAGCGCCTCTTCCATCTCCTCCCAGCGGATGCCCCCCTCGGGCAGGACATAGGGGGTCGCGGCTTCGGGCTTGATCCGCCGAGGGTCCGGCCGCTGCGGGAAGAGGTCGCCCTTGCCGATCTTCTCTCCCTTGCCAAGGATGCACGCCATCTCAAGCCGGTTTCTCAGCTCTCTGACGTTGCCGCTCCAGGGGTGTTCTTCCAGGGCCCGCCGCGCTTCGGGGGTGAAGGCGGTGAAGGACTTGGCGTACTTTTGGGCCAGTTCGCGGAGAAATTCGTTGGCCAGGAGAAGGATGTCGTCCCGCCGCTCGGCCAGAGACGGGAGGGCGATTTCGAACCCGTTGATGCGGTAGTAGAGGTCCTCCCTGAACCGGCCCTCCTTGACCCAGCTCTCCAGCGGCTTGTTCGTCGCCGCCAGGATCCTAACGTCGCAACGCTTGAGGTCCACGGCCCCGAGAGGCAAGTACTCCCCGTCCTGGAGGACCCTCAGGAGCTTGGCCTGGAAAGCGGGGGAGGTTTCCGCGATCTCGTCCAGAAAAACGGTGCCGCCCCGAGCCCGCTCCAAGATCCCCTGCCGGTCCTCGTCGGCCCCGGTGAAAGCACCCTTGCGGTACCCGAAGAGCTCACTCTCCAGGAGGGTGTCGGGGATGGCGGAACAGTTGATGGGGAAGAAGGGCAGATGGCGGCGTCTGGAGTTGAAGTGGATGGCCTGGGCGAAGAGCTCCTTGCCCGTGCCGCTCTCGCCCGTGATGAGGACCGTGGCGTCGGTGACGGCCACCTGGCTGGCGAGGCGAACCGCCTCCAGGAACGTGTGCGACTGCCCCAGGAGCCTGGGGAAGAGGAACCGGCGCTCCAGATCCCCCCGGCTCTCCCGCGACTGGGCGAGGAGGGCCGCGACGTGGAGGGCGCGCTGGAGCGTCATCTCCAACTGCTGGATTTGAAAGGGCTTAGAGAGCACATCCAGCACGCCCCGCCGGAGGGCCTCCACGGCCATTTGGACCGTTCCGTAGGCGCTCATGAGGACGATCTGGGCGGAGGGGTTCTCCTTCAGGAGATCGGGGACCATGGTGAGTCCGTCCCCGTCCGGCAGCTTGTAGTCCAGGAGGATGACGCGGGGGTGCTCCCTGGTGTTGGCCTCCAGCCCCTCCCTCGCCGTCATGGCGGCGGCCGCCGAGACGGGGTACTGGGCCAGGACCTCCATGAGGAGCTCCGTGGTGTCAGGCTGGTCCTCGATGATCAGCACGTCGGTGGGCATGCTTCCCCCTGGACGCCATGTTAGACGGGCGCGCGGACGGGGGCAAGGTGGGAGAGAGTCAGGGGGCAGGAGGCAGGGGGCAGGAGTGAGGAGTGAGGAGTGAGGAGTGAGGAGTGAGGAGTGAAGAGAAGAGGAAGGCGTGAACGGCGAGCGGTCAGCGGTCAGCGGCGAGCGGTGAGCGCTCAGCGGTGAGTAGGCGCTCCGATGGCCGCTTTCTTCCTCCTACTCACCTCATCCCCTACTCACCTACTCACGTCTTTTCGGAAGCCGGGAGCGGTGAACGGTCCACGCCAAACGGTCAACGGCGAGTTCGGGCGTCACTCGGCGGTAACAAATTCCCCGGCGTGGTAGGAACTGCGGACAAGGGGCCCGGAGAGGACGGCGGGGATGCCGGCGGCCTTGGCCTCCTCCCGCATCTCCACGAACTCCTCGGGCTCATAGTAGCGGGCCACCGGGTGATGGTGGCGTGTGGGCTGGAGGTACTGGCCGATGGTGAGGCGTTGGATTCCGGCACCGGCAAGGTCGGCAAAGGTCGCCCTCATCTCCTCACGGGTTTCCCCGAGGCCCACCATGAGACCGCTCTTGGTTGGGAGATCGGGCTCCATCTCTCGTACCGTCTCAAGAACGGACAACGACCTATTGTATCTGGCCTTGGTGCGGATACGGAGGGTGAGGCGTTCCACCGTTTCCAGGTTGTGGTTGAAAACGTGGGGGCCGGCGCTCAGAACGGTGCGCAGGCAGTCCTCCCGGCCGGAGAAATCGGGGGTCAAAACCTCCACCCGAACCTGTGGGATTTTTCTACGGAGGGCGGTGATGGTCCGGGCGAACGCGGCCGCGCCCTCATCCGCCAGGTCGTCCCTACAGACGGAGGTGACGACCACGAAACGAAGCCCCATCCGGGCGGCCGCATCGGCGAGGCGGTCGGCCTCCTGGAGGTCCTCCCCGCCGGGACGCCCCGTCTCGATGTTGCAGAAGCGGCACGCTCGGGTGCACACGTCTCCCAGGATCATGAAGGTGGCCGTCCCCTCCGCGAAGCAGGCCCCCTTGTTGGGACAGGCCGCCGAGGTGCAGACCGTGTGGAGGCCGTTCTCCGCGATGGTATTCAAAACCGAACTGGCCTTCTCCCCCACGGCCAGGCGGTTGATCTTGAACCAGGGCGGCTTTCTGAGCGGTTCCGAGGCGGGCATCGCTCCTCCGGTGAAGTACCTTACTCCTTTAGGTGTTAAGGGGCAAGGCCCAGATGGGTTGAACAAGGGGCCTCGGCTCCTCCTTCCATGGTCCCGTCCCATCACCTTTTATTGCCTTACCTTTCCAACTTCCCACCTCTCCTCCCTCGCCCTGTCTCCGCCCCGCCCTTTCACCCCCTCGCCCCCTCCCAACTTCTCCCGTTCTATCCCTCCAATAACCCCTTGACAACTCGAACTTAGGCCCCTATTATTAGCTTGTGGACCAAAGTGGCCTAAAGTGGACCAACCCCGGATGGGGCGCCACTCAGGGTGGGAAACGGGGATCTGATGTTCCGAGGCAGTGCCGACGCCAAGATTGACGAGAAGGGCCGGCTCAAGATCCCGAGCAAGTTCCGGTCCATCCTCGCCGACCAATTCGGCTCCAAGGTCTTCGTCACGTCCTATGGTCCCCCCTCCATGCGCCTCTATCCCCTCACCGAGTGGATGAAGGTGGAGGACGTTCTGCGAAAGAGCGGGTGGGGCGACGACCCCCGCGTGACCCAATTCCTCCGCACCGTCGACCTGTACGGCGACGAGCAGGAGGTGGACTCCCAGGGCCGTATCCTCGTCCATTCGCGCCTGAGAAAGCACACCCGGATGGAGGGGGACGTGGTGGTCCTGGGGCACCCCACCAACCTCCTCGAGGTATGGAACGAAGGGCTCCTGATGGACATCCAGGAGAGGGAGCCCCTCACCGACGAGACCATCCGCTTCGTGTCCAACATATTGCGGGAGGTGAGGAATGGAAACGGGGTCCCTCCACGTCCCGGTGATGGTCCGGGAGGTGGCGGAAGCACTCCTGGCTGACAGGGGAGGCTGGTTCGTGGACTGCACGCTCGGCCTCGGTGGACACGCCGGGGCCCTTCTACGATCTTCTCCCGAAGCGTGCGTCCTCGGAGTAGACCGCGACCCACACGCCCTCGCCATGGCGCGGGAGGCCCTGCGCCCCTTCGGTGAGCGGTTCTGTTCCGTCCACGCCAACTTCAAAGATGTGGCGGTCTGGCGGGAGGCCTTGCCCGAGCCCCCCTCGGGCATTCTCGTGGACCTGGGGCTGAGCGGATACCAGCTCAAGTCGGGCCGCGGCTTCAGCTTCTCCGACCAGGGGGCCCTCGACATGCGCATGGACCCGGGCGAGGATCTGTCGGCCCAAGCCTTCGTGAATGAATCCCCCGAGGAGGAGATCGCCCGGGTCATCCGCCAGTACGGCGAGGAACCCATGGCGCGCCGCATCGCCAGGGCCATCTGCGAGGCGCGCCTCCAGGAGCCCATCGAGGACGCGGCCACCCTGGCGGCCATCATCTCCAAGGCCATCCCCGCCCGCTTCCACGGGCGCATCCACCCGGCAACGAGGACCTTCCAGGCCATGCGCATCCACGTCAACCGCGAGCTCGAAGGCCTGGGTGATTTCGTTACCGAGGCGGCCGCCCTGCTCCGGAAGGGCGGCCGCATGGCCGTCCTCGCCTACCATTCCCTGGAAGACCGCATCGTCAAGCAGGCCTTCGCCGCCATGGCCAAGGGGTGCGTATGCCCGCCGCGCCTCCCCATCTGCGCCTGCGGCAAGTTGCCGACCCTCAAGCTCGTGGCCCGCAAGGCCATCAAGCCCTCCGCCGAGGAGACGGGACGGAACAACGCGTCCCGGAGCGCCCGGCTCCGCGTGGGGGAGCGCCTGTGAGCGAGCTGATCATCGGTGCAAAGCCCATCCGGCAGCCGGACGAGCGCAGCCTCGTGGAAGCCCTGCGCATCACCTGTCTCGTTTTCGCCATCGCCACTCCCTTCTTCCTTTACATGGGCCTCTCCGCGGGCCACGTCAAGGAGGAGTACCGCCTCGCCAAACTCGTGGAGAGCCGGAGGCTCGCCCAGAGAGAGAACGAGCGCCTCCTCCTCACCCGCGACGCGCTCCTCAGCCCTCTGACGGTGAGCGCCGTGGCCCGCGAGAAGCTCGGCATGGTGGAAGAGGACGCCCAGGAGTGGAACGTGGGCGCGGCCCCCGAGAAAGAGAAAACGGGAGAGCGGGAGAGCGGGAGAGCGGGAGCAAAGAAAGAGAAGAAAGAAAAGAACGACCAGCCCAAGCCCGCACCGAAAGGCAAGCCCGCCGCGACGAGCGTGGAGGCGACACCCGCAGCGAAGCCGGAGATGGCCGACAAAGCGCCCTCATCCCTAGGTCGCTCGGTGGAGGCCGTGGCCAAACCCAAGACCCCGGGCGGACCCGAGAAGTCCACCCCGGCCAAGCCCTCCAAGGCGAAGGCCAATAAGAAGCACCGTTCATCCAAGGATGGGCAGAAGCGGTGACGCATGGGCGCTCCTTCTCCCGCCTGCGCCTCTTCGGCGCCCTAGTCGTCGCACTGGCGGCCCTCATCGTGGGCCGTCTCGTCTATCTTCAGGTCCTTCGCGGCGGATATTACGCCGCGTTGGCCCAGAGCCAGGCCCAGGAGCGCATCGAGGTGGACCTGCCCCGGGCGACCCTCATGGACCGGCACGGGTTTCCCCTCGCGGCCTCGACCCAGTGCCCATCGCTCTACACCTTCGAGCCGCAGAAGCTCTCCGACCCCGTTGGCCTCGCCCGCGCCGTGGCCTCCGTGAGCGGCCGGGACGCGGACGACATCCTCAAGGACCTCAGGACACGCAGGAAGTTCACGTGGCTGGCCCGCAAGCTGCCCTTCCAGAAGTACGACGACGTGAAGGCCATCTGCTCGCGCTTCAAGGGCTGCGAGATGATGGAGGAGTCGGGCCGTTACTACCCCAACGCCTCCCTCGCGGCCAACCTCGTGGGGTGCGTGGGCACGGACGGGGGCCTGACGGGGCTCGAGCACCACTGGAACGCAACCCTCCAGGGGGGGACGCGACACTACCTGGTCATGAGGGATGCCGTGGCGACCCGCCTCATCCCCATGGAGATGCTCCCGGAGGTGGACCCCAAACCCGTGGCCGTGCGGACCACCATCGACCAGGCGATCCAGTTCGAGGCCGAGCGGGTCCTGGACGACACGGTATCCGAGCTGAACGCCAAGGACGGGGTGGTCATCGTACTCGACCCCCACAGCGGCGACATCCTCGCCATGGCCGTGGCCCCCACCTTCGACCCCAACACGCCCGGAAAGACGGGCCCCGACGCGTGGCGCAACAGGGCCGTGACGGACTCCTACGAGCCCGGCTCCACCTTCAAGATGGTGACCCTCTCGGCGGCCCTGGACTCGGGGCGCTTCGTGCCCAGCGATACCATCGTCGTGGGGAACGGTACCCTCACGGTGGGCCCCAAGACCATCCACGACGACGAGCCCCCCATCAAGTCCGTCTACACCCTTGAGGAGGTGTTCGCGCACTCGTCCAACGTGGGCGCGGCCAAGATCGGGATGGCCCTCGGCGAGGAGACCATGTACCACTACATGCGCCTCTTCGGGTTCGGCCAGCCGACGGCCCTCCGCCTGACGGGCGAGAGCGCCGGCCGCTTGCGGCCCACGAAGGAGTGGACCATGCTCTCCCTCCCCTGCCTCTCCTTCGGGCAGGAGCTGCGGTCCACACCGCTGCAGCTGGCCCTTGCATACGCCGCCGTGGCCTCGGGTGGGTACCGGGTGGTGCCGCGCCTCCTCCCGGACCAGCCCATCGCACCTCCAGAACGGATCCTCAAGGCGTCCACTTGCGATGCCATGAGGGCCATGATGGGCCGCGTGGTCACGGAGGGCACCGGCAAGAACGCCGCCGTGCCGGGCGTGGCGGTCGGGGGAAAAACGGGCACGGCCCAGAAGATCGGGCAGAAGGCGGAGGACGGGCGCCGGCCCTTCATCGCCTACTTCGTCGGCATGGCCCCCATCGACAATCCCCGCATCGTCTGCCTCGTCATGGTGGACGAGCCCGTGGGCAAGATCTACGGCGGCGCCATCTCGGCCCCCGCCTTCTCGAAGATCGTGGGCTTCTCCCTCAAGCGGCTCGCATACCCTGACAGGGACTCTTCCGTGGACCTCGCCCTGAGCGGAGGACGCCCATGACCATCCGGTGGCTCCTCTCCGACCTCCTGGGGCGCGTCCCCTACTCCGCCGTCATGGGCCCCACGGACGTCGTCGTGACGGGCATCACCTGCGACTCCCGGGAAGTGGCGAAGGGAGATATCTTCGCCGCCCTCAAGGGCCTCAAAGCCGACGGCAGGGATTTCGTCCCCGAGGCTCTCGCCAAGGGCGCACGCGTCATACTCTCCCACGCGGAGCCCCTCGATGCCCTCCCGGAAGGGGTCTCGTGGGTCGTCTGCCCCCGCGACAGGGAGGCCTTCTCGGCGGCCTGTTCCGCCCTATTCGGCACGGAGGGCAACCCCGTGAGGCTGGCGGGGATCACGGGCACCAACGGCAAGACCACCTGCGCCTACCTCCTGCGCAGCATCTTCGTGCAGGCCGGCGGCGCCGGAATGCTGGGGACCATTGAATACGACACGGGCGATGGGCTGTTCCCCGCCGTGCGCACTACCCCCGAGGCCCACTTTATCCACCGGTGGCTCCGCGGCCTCGCGGAGAAGGGGATCCCCTACGCCGCCATGGAGGTCTCCTCCCACTCCCTGGCCCTGGCCCGGGTGGCCCACCTCCAGTTCATGGCCGCGGGATTCACGAACCTGACGCGTGACCACCTGGACTTCCACGAGACCATGGAGGCTTACTACCAGACCAAGAAAGGACTCTTCGACCTGCTCGACCCAGACGGCGCCGCGGTGGTGAACCTGGAGGACCCTTACGGGGTGCGCCTTTCGGGCGAGCTCCACCGCCGCAAGGTCATCACGGTGGGGGGGAAGAAGCCCGCCGACCTGCGGCCCGAAGGACTCGCCATGGACCTCTCGGGCATCTGCTGCACCTTCAAGACCCCCTTCGGCGACGTGCCGGTCCGGTCCTCCCTGACGGGCCGCTTCAACCTGGAGAACCTCCTCGTGGCCGTGGGGACGGCCCTCGCCACCGGCGTGTCGACGGAACACGCGGCAGCGGGCATCGCCGCCCTGACGGGCGTCCCGGGGCGCATGGAGCGCGTGGCCTCGGGCCAGCCCTTCACCGTGCTCGTGGATTACGCCCACACGGACGACGCACTGAAGAACCTCCTGCAGACGGTCCGCGAACTGGGCCCCGAGCGCATCATCACCGTCTTCGGCTGCGGCGGCGACAGGGACCGCACCAAGCGCCCCCTCATGGGCGCCGTGGCGGCCCGCCTGAGCGACATCCTCCTCCTCACCTCCGACAATCCCCGGACCGAGAACCCCGAGGACATCGCCCGGGACGCGGAGCAGGGCATCAAACCAGAGCTGGGGAGCGGCAAGGTCTACGAGCGAATCCTCGACCGCCGTGCCGCTGTCCGCAAGGCCTTGGAGATGGCGCGCGCGGGCGACGTCGTTGTGGTGGCGGGCAAGGGCCACGAGAGGGTCCAACTCACGGGCACCACCAAGAGGGAGTTCCACGACCCCACGGTCGTGCGGGAACTCCTGGGGGAGATGGGATGGGCATGAGGCGGTTCACCGTCACCCAGATCGCTGAAACCGCCCGCGGCGAAATCCTCGCCGCCTCCGAAGCCGAGGTGTCGGGAGTGAGTCTGGATTCTCGCACCGTGGCGCCGGGGATGCTCTTCGCGGCCCTCAAAGGGGACAAAGTGGACGGCCACGACTTCTGCGCGGCGGCCGCCTCCGCGGGGGCCGCATGCCTCCTCGTGGAACGCACCGTGGCGGTCCCCGAGGGCTGCGGTGGCATCCTCGTGCCCTCCGTGGACCAGGCACTGAGGTTCCTCGCCTCCGAAGTCCGGTCGGAGTTCAGGGGCGAGGTGATCGCCGTGGTGGGTTCCTGCGGGAAGACCACCACAAAGGACTTCACGGCGGCAGTCCTGAGACGCCTGGGCACGGTCCACGCCACGGCGGGGAACCGCAACAACCTCCTCGGGCTGCCCGAGACCCTCTTGTGCGCGGACATGGACTGCCGGTTCTGGGTGCTCGAACTGGGCATCTCCACCCCGGGGGAGATGGAGAACCTCGCACCCATGGCCCGGCCCACGGGCGTGATCATGACCACCATCCAGCCCGTGCACACGGAGTTTTTCCCCTCCCTGGAGGCCATCCGCGACGAGAAGGCCAAAGTGTTCGGCTCGGCGGAGCCCGGTGGGTTCGCGGCTCTAAACATTCACGACCCCCTCCTGCGGGACCTGCACCTCCCTCAGGGCAGCGAGCGGATCCTTTACGGCATGAACCCCGGCGCCGAGGTCTGGGTGGAGCGGACGGGAGAGGCGGACCCCGAGGGGACACGCTTCAGGCTCCACGTGGGCGGCGAATCCTCCGAGGGCTTCCTCCCCGTGCCCGGGGCTCACAACCTGCTCAACTTTGCCGGGGCCTGCGCCGCGGGTTGGTCCTTCGGGGCCAAGGCGGACCTCCTGGCCGAAGCGGCCGGCGACCTCAAGCCCGCGTCCCATCGCGGAGAGACTCACAGGCTCCGAGACGACGTCCTCCTCCTGGACGACTCCTACAACGCCAACCCCGCAGCCATGGCGGCGGTCCTGGGTGAGACGCGGAGCTGGGGCCGACGCGTGGTGGGCGCTCTGGGCGAAATGCTCGAACTCGGCACGTCTTCCCAGCGCCATCACGAGGACCTCGGGAGGTTCGCCTCCGAGGCCGGCCTCGCGGCCCTCCTGGCCGTGGGCGGCGAGGGGGCCGAAGCCATGGCCCGCGCCTTCGCCTCCTCCGGGCGGCCCGTCCTCCACGTGAAGACATGGCGGGAAGGGGTGGAGTGGCTGGATGGCCAGATCCGTCCCGGGGACGGCGTCGTGGTGAAGGGGTCCCGTGGCATCGGCCTCGACGGGATCGCGGCATGGCTCATGGCGAAGAGGGGCACCTGATGCTCTACCATCTCCTTTACCCGCTGCACGAGCTCGTGCCGGCCTTCAGGCTCTTCCGGTACATCACCTTTCGGGGGGCCCTGGCCATCCTCATCGCCCTCCTCATCTCCCTGGCGCTGGGGCCCGTCCTCATCCGGTTCCTCCAGCGCCTGAACCTGCGGCAGTACATCCGGGAGGAGGGACCGGCGGCCCACCAGGCTAAGGGCGGCACGCCGACCATGGGCGGCATCCTCATCCTGGCGGCCCTCTCCATCTCGGCCCTCCTCTGCATCCGTTGGGACAGCCCCCTCTTCTGGGTCCTTCTGTTCTCCACTCTGGCCTTCGGGGCCATCGGCTTCGCGGACGACTTTCTCAAGATGCGCCGCCGCCAGAACTTGGGCCTCACGAGCAAACAGAAGTTCATGCTCCAGGTGATTGCCGCCCTCGCCGTGGCCTGGTTCCTCTACGATTACCGCCAGACGGGGCGTTTTGATTCGACCCTCACGGTGCCCTTCTTCAAAGAGCTCCACCCCGACCTGGGCCTCCTCTTCATCCCCTTCGCCGTCCTCGTCATCGTGGGCGCCTCCAACGCCGTGAACCTCACGGACGGCCTGGACGGGCTGGCCATCGGTTCGACCCTCATCGCCGCGGCCACTTACGCGGTCCTCACCTACGCCGCGGGCAACGCCAAGATCGCCGACTACCTGGACATCCCCTTCGTGAAGGACACGGGGGAGCTCTCCATATTCGCCGCGGCCCTCGTGGGCGCGAGCCTGGGGTTCCTCTGGTACAACGCCCACCCGGCCCAGGTCTTCATGGGCGACGTGGGCTCTCTGGCCCTCGGGGCGGGCATCGGGACCCTCGCCCTCATGATCAAGCAGGAGCTCCTCCTGGTCATCGTGGGAGGCCTCTTCGTCATGGAGGCGGCCTCCGTGATCATCCAGGTAGCCTCCTACAAATCCCGAGGCAAGCGCGTCTTCCGCTGCGCCCCCATCCACCACCACTTCGAGATGGGCGGCTGGAAGGAGACGCAGGTGGTCATCCGGTTCTGGATCCTCGCCATCCTCTTCGCGCTCATGGGGCTGGCGACTTTGAAGATTCGGTAGGGGCAGTGATGGGAATGAGCCGGAGAAGCGGAGAGCCCAAGAGCCGGTGCGAAAGAACCACCGTTCGCATCTACGAAATCTGCGTTTGGGGCCTCTCACCGGCTCCCCGGCTCCCCGGCTCCCCGGCTCGCAACGAACGAAGGACGGACGCCCGATGAAGGTACTCGTGGCGGGCATGGGACAATCGGGATTCGCGGCCGCTCGGCTGGCGCTGGCGAAGGGCCACGCCGTGCTCGCCTGCGACCAATCCCTCGCGGACCAGCTCAAGGTCGATCTCACGCCCCTCCTCGCCAAGGGCATGACCTTCTACGGCGGCTCCGAGTCTCCGGCCCTCCTTGAGGGCGTCCAGGCCCTCATCCTCTCCCCCGGCGTGCCCAGGACCGCGCCCCTCGTTAAATCCGCCATCGAGCGAAAGATCCCCGTCCTGGGCGAGCTCGAGTGGGGGTTCCGCCACGGGAAGGGGCGGGTGATCGCCGTCACGGGCTCCAATGGGAAGAGCACGACGACCACTCTCCTCGGCCAACTCATGGCGTCCCACTACGGCGACGTCCGCACGGGCGGCAACTTGGGCACGGCATACTGCGAGATGGTGGACGGGGCCACGGACGACACGTGGTTCGTCCTCGAGGCCTCCTCCTTCCAGCTGGAGAGCATCGAGACCTTCCACGCCCGCGTGGCCGTCCTCCTCAACATCACCCCGGACCACCAGGACCGCTACGCCCTCTTCGACGAATACGCGAGCGCCAAGGCGCGCGTCTTCCTGAACCAGGGCCGGGACGACTTCGCCGTCTTCTCCGCATCCGATCCCCTGGTGGACGCCTTCGGTAAGGCGTCCGGCGGCACCCACGTGCGGTTCTCCGCGCAGGGACCTCTGAGCCTAGGGGCATCGGTTCGAAACAGCAGCGCCGTCTGGATCCACGGAGGCCGGGAGGAAGTCCTCTTCGGCCTTTCGGACCTCCCCCTCCCCGGCACCCACAACCTGGAGGACGCCCTTGCGGCCTGCCTCGCCGCCCGCTGCGCCGGTGTCCCCGCCGAGAAACTCGCTCCGGCACTTAGGGCCTTCACGGGCCTGCCCCATCGCCTGGAGAGGGTCGGCGTCGTGAACGGGGCGGCCGTCTACAACGACTCGAAGGCGACGAACACGGACGCGGTCCTCAAGGCCCTCACGGCCTTCGAGTCAGGCGTCGTGCTCCTCCTGGGAGGCAAGGACAAGGGGGCCGACTGGTCGGTCCTCGTCCCCGACGTGAAGCGACGATGCAAGGCCGTAGTGGCGTTCGGCGCCGCCCGCGAAAAGGTGGTCGCCGCCCTGGACGGCTTGGTCCCCATGGGGTCTTTCGCCTCCCTCAAAGACGCCACGGCTAATGCCCTGAACCTGGCGGGCCCCGGCGACAGCGTGGTCCTCTCCCCGGCCTGCGCCTCCTTCGACGAGTTCAAGAACTTCGAGGACCGCGGCGAGCAGTTCAAGAGTTGGGTGAAGGGCGCCATGGAGAAGGAGACGAGGAAATGAGCCGGTTACTGAGGTTCGACCGGCGACTGTTCACGGTGACCATGGGCCTCCTGGCCTTCGGGCTGGTGATGATCTACTCCTCCTCCGCGGTCCTGGCCCTGGCGCGCAAGGGCGATCCGGCCTACTTCTTCAAGCACCAGCTCGTGTGGGCCGTGATCGGCGTTGCCGCCCTCTTCGCCACCCAGCAGATCCCCTACAGGAAGTGGGGCGAGCGCAAGATGGTCCTGGGCCTCATGGCCCTCGAGGTCGTCCTCCTCCTCCTGGCCCTCGCCAGCCCGGCCATCAACGGGTCTCACCGGTGGATCAAGCTCGGCCCCATGACCCTCCAGCCCTCGGAGACGGCCAAGCTCGTGGTGGTGATCCTGGGGGCCTACCTGCTCAACAAGCGCGTGGAGGAGAAGCGGGACTGGCTCCACACCCTCATCCCCCTCGGCGCCTACGTGGGCTTCGTGGCGTGCCTCATCCTCATCCAGCCGGACCTGGGCACGGTGGTCATCCTGGGAGCCATCATGGGGTCCATCCTCCTGGCCGCCGGCCTGCCCTGGAAGTGGCTCGGGGGGATCGTCTGCCTCGGGACCGTGGCCATCGGCATCCTGGCGGTCTCCAGCCCCTACCGGCGACAGCGCCTCATGACCTTCATG
>JAKAJA010000379.1 GCA_021814085.1 Acidobacteriota bacterium
TGCGGAAGTCGATGAGGGTCTGCCCCTCGCGCCGGTGCTGGGGCAGGTGGAAGAAGTCCCAGCTCAGGAGCGCCTCGGGGTAGGAGTGGTTCGTGTGGATGCCGGCGGTGGCAAGTTTGGAGCCGAACAGATCCACGCAGCGCGCCAGGTACTTCTTCTTGGCCAGGTCCCACCCGTCGGGGATGCTGTCGGCGCCCGGCTCCACGGGGAAAGGCAGGTTCCCGTGGAGGGCGTAGAAGCTCTCCCCGAAGGCGAGCGAGGCATCCTCAAGCGCCCTGAGGAGGACCGCCTCCAGGATACGCCCCTCGATGGCCGTCCCCAGGGGGTCGTAATAGGGCTGGGTCACGAGCTCGGCCATCCAGTGGAAGACCTCGAGCTGGCACTGGGGCTTGATCCACTCGGGCACGTGCCCCTGCAGGAGGTAGTCCGCGAAGGACTGGCGCCCGGGGCCGTAACCCACGGTGGTCACGGGCCGCATGGCGTGGTCCAGGAGGTTGAACTCCAGCTCCAGGCCGCTCAGCCCCCGCTCGAAGTGGGTCTCGAGGGAGGAGTCCACGGCCAGGTGGACCTTCTCGGCGAACTGGGACCAGTCGGGGGTTTGCATGCTAAGGGGTCCTATGGGGTCGGGAGCGGGGAGCGGGGAGCAGGGAGAGGGGGAACTGCAGAAAAACGGGGTGCGGGGGTTTCCGCTCCCCGCTACCTGCTTCCTGCTCCCGTCATCACAGCGCCTTCAGCCCATCCCACAGGCGGGCGGCGGCGCGGTCAGCCTTGTCGGGCGGCAGGGCGTAGGAGAAGCGGATCCACCGGGACCCGTAGTCGCTGAAGTACACGCCGGGCACAACGGCCACCCCGAAGCGCTCGGCGAGGTAGGAGCCCATGGCGGCGCTGTCGGCCATCCCCGCCTTGTCCATGAAGGGGCCCACGTCGATGAAGGCGTAGTAGCCCTTCCCCAGGATGGCCTTGAGGCCCTTCTCCGCCACGAAGGCATCAAGGACCTTGCGGCTCTCGTTGGTGGGGCCCACGATGCCCGCGCTCGCCTTCTCGTAGCCCATCTCGTAGGCCGCCATGGCCACGGCGAGGCTGTGGAAGGAGGGGATGACGCCGTGGGACGCCCGGTTCTGCATGAACTTCACGGCCTTGGCCGAAGCCAAGAGGTGGGCGCTGCGCACGTTGCTCGCCCCGAGGGATTTGGTGAGGCCGTCCAGGAAGAAGCACCGGTCGCGCTCCGCGGGTTCCAGGGCGAGGAGGAATCGGTTCAGGTCGTGGGGCTCGCCGTCCGTGACGCGGTGGTAGATCCAGTCGAAGAGGACGAAGGGGATGCCCGCCCTGAAGGCTGCCCGGGCCAGGTCGAGCTGGCGCTCCTCCGAAATGGTCCGCCCCGTGGGGTTGTCGGGGGAGGTCACCACGAGCCCGGCGATCTTGCGCCCGTCCTGGCGCTCCGCGAACTGCGCGCAGGCCGCGATGCCCTCGGGGGTCAGGGCCCATGCGTCCGCTTCCCGTCCCGGGGCGAGCATGACGTTGCTCCCCACGCCGTAGGGGCCCCAGTTGTAGGAGATCCAGGGCACACGCGAGACGACCACGAAGTCGCCCCGGCGGCCGTGACCCAGGAAGCTCATGGCGTCGTAGGCCTTGTTCAGGGCGTCCCGCCCGCCCTGGCAGGCCAGGACGTTGGCGGTGCCCCATCCCGTGGCGGCGTCGAGGCCCCAGTACTGCTCCACCACGGACTTCCGGTAGGGGGCCGTGCCGAAGGGCTGGTCGTAGGAGGACCCGTGCTTCTTCTGGAGTTCGTTGGCGCGGTCGTAGAGAGCCTCGGAGACCCCGGGGAGGCTCGCCCCGCCGTCACCCTGGCTGGCGTCGAACTCCTCGCCGGAGGGGTTGTCCCGGTGGTAGACCGAGAGGGCGTCGCGGATCTCGAACATCCGCGAGCCGGGGATATCGATCATCCTGCTCGGGCTCTCGTCGAGGCCCTGCAGCTGCTCGGGCTTGACCACCAGGTCGGGCGCGTCCTCGCTCTGAAGGCGGGCGGGCTGGAGTCGCGCGGACTGCGTGCGGGTCGTCTCGTCAGGCATGGGCTTGCCCCCTTTCGGACCGTGCGGAAGCCGGTGGTTGTACCGCGGGTATGAGGGAAGAGGCAGACCGCCCCGGGCCGTGGGACCCGGGGCGGAGGATCGGTCTTGGAGAGGGGAACTAGGTGCGCTTGCTCAGTTCGCGGGGGCCGACGCCGTGGCGGGCGCCTGGGCCTGCGGGGCGCTGGGGGATGCGCCGCCCGATGCCGCCTGCGGTGCGGCAGCGGCCTTGTGGTTCGTGTACTGGAAGCCGGCCACCTTGAGGCTGTTGTCCAGGGCCACCTTCAGGTCTACGTGGCCCTTCTCGAACTTGGCCACCTGGGTCACGACCATGACGCCTTCCTTGTTCTCCACGGTGGCTTCCTTAAACTCCACGAAGTTCCCGGCCCTGCTGACGAGGTTCTGCCAGTAGGACTTGAAGGTGTCGGGGGTCGCCTTGAAGCCGAGGTTCGAGTCCACCTTGGCGTATGCCCCATTGAAGTCGCCTTTTGAGAGAAGGGTGATGAAATCCTTGGCCTTGCCGACCGCCAGATCGTTGCCCTGGGCCATGGCCGCGGTGGCCAGCAGCGTGAGAACAGCGGTGACCAGTACGATCCGGGTGATGGTCGTGGTTCCTTTCATGCCGAACTCCTCTGAAAAATGTTCCCATACCGGTCCGGCGGTAAGGTGCCGGATCGGGAAAATATAAAACGAAGCGGCCCCCACGTCAATTCCCCCCTCCCGCCGCGTCCCCGGACCTCGCCGGAATACACTGGAAGGGATTGGGCGATCAGCCCTGAAACCAGTCGGGGAAAGCCCCCCACCAAGTGAGGGCCACCTTGAAGGTGCCCGCCCGGTCCGGGGTGACAAGGAAGACCGCCGGCGAGTCGAAGGAGCGCCCGTCCGGGAGGGTGGTCCTCACCTTCCGGCGCACCAGGGCGGTGAGGGGGGAGAGCCACTCGATGGACTCCTCCAAGGTGGCCTGGGTGATGGGCTCCTCCTTGTGGGCCTCCACCGTCTGGCGGAACTCGTCCACGCTGGCGTGCCAGATGTTGGCCAGGCCTTTCCACTCGATGATCTCGGTGGTGGGCAGGTGCACGTGGGATTCCCCCGCATCGGGGTCGGCGCTCCGGAAGGACGCGATGAGGCCGTCCACCGCCGCGCGGACCCGTTCCTCCGCCGAATCTCGATTCATGCCATTCCCGCCCGTAGTGTCATGATCTG
>JAKAJA010000380.1 GCA_021814085.1 Acidobacteriota bacterium
TTTTCCTTTTCGGACATTTTCTTGAGTGCGGTCATGGCCCCTTCCTCCCCTCTCCCGCTTGCGATGTGCCACGCCTTGCGCGGGAAGGTCCCTCGCAACTTGGCATTCCCGAAGCGATGTGGCGCTACCTTGATGGCATTCCAATCGTAACCCTTTTGGGCCTTGCAGGCCAGCAGGGGACACCTGCGGGCGGGGAGGCTGGAGGTTCACTTCAAGCCCTTTGGCTGTTGGGCGTCTGCCAAGTCATACCAACTTGCCTTCAATGATGGCGTGATCCCTCTCTACTGTGGGCCGGGATACACATCCCGGCCGCGGCGAGGATTGGTATCCTCGCCTGCGGGAGGTAAACGACGGACGGCAAGTTGGTATCACGCCCGCGTTGCCTGCGCGATGCTGGCCTTCCGTCCTCAGTTGGAGGCCTCGGACAGAAGCGCGGCCGTCGCGTCGCTGCCCGGAGCCAGCTCGCGGAGGGTGAATGCGCCGGGCGAGGGCTCGAGGAGGAGGGCCGTCGGACCCTGGCGGTGGAGGACGAGGGTCCTGGCGGCACCCCCCTGTCGCACGGTCAGCCCCACGGAGGCCTGAATGAACCCGAGGTGCCGGAGGCGCAGGGCGGCCCCCCTGGCGGCCCAGCCCGAGGGTCCCTTCTCGACGAGGCCCTTGGAGACCAGCGCTTCCAGCGCATCCTTCAGGGCTTCCTCTTTCTGTCGCAGGAGGCCCCACTCGGCTGTCCACATCGGGTGGGCGAGCCAGGCGGCGTCAGGATCGGAGAAGGTTCGTCCCAGGGCGTCGAAGGGAAGGGGGCCCGATGCTCGCATGAGTGCGGAGAGGACCACGGCCTCCCGTGGCTTGAGGGAGAGATTCACGGGGTCCCCGGGTGGCAACCCCGGCGCGGGCGCCGCCAGCATGGACCGGCAGGCACCATAGAGGGTCCAGTGGGCCGCCGCCACCAGGCATGCGGCGAGGACGAGGAGCCAGATCGTCCAGTAGGTGATGAACCCCCAAGGCATGAGACGGAAGAATCCGCAGAGGGTGAAGGTGAAGAGCCAGAAGGCGAGATAGCGGCCCCTGTTGGCGTAGAGGACGCCGCCGAAGCGATCCCTCCCCATGCTCACGTTCCGGCCCACGATGATCCCGAGGGCTGTCCCGAGGACGACGGCGGCCAGGATGAACCCCACTCGCAGGAAGGCGAAGGCCAGCTCCCGCACGTTCATGAGGGTGTTGAAGGAGAGCGGCGAGGCGCCTATGAGGACGAGGGGCGCGCACAGGATGAAGAGGACGGCGCTGCAGAAGAAGACAACCGCGGGGAGCAAGAGGATGGCCCGAAGGACGGGGCGGCGGCTCTGCCGGAAGACGGTGATGCGCCGGTTGATCTCCGCGAGGGTCGAGTAGAGGGCCGTGGAGTAGCAGAGCTTGATAAAGAGGAGCACGAGGAAGAGGGCGCTCCCCAGGATGAAGGACAGGGCCTTGGCGAAGATGGAGGGGGTCTGGGGATCAATCATGGCCGCCTCCGTCCACGTGCAGCGCGAGCCAGCGGCCGACCTCGCTCACGGCGAGCGGGAACCGCAGGCGGACTCCCGACGGGTCCCGTCGGCACTCCACGGCGGCGTCCTCGCGGAACGCCAAGTGAACGACCTCCGCCCCGCCCCTCCCCATGAGCGACAGGCTCCATACCTTCTCGGGGCGGGCCAGCCAGGTGAGGGCGGCGGAGAGGAAGGGGTTGACCGCCCGGTCCTTCGTGACGGCGCCCCGCTCGGAGAGACCCCCGAGGATGTTGGCCTCCGCCGTGCTCCCCTCCGGCGCTTCGCCCGCCCCCGCCATGGGGTCCCCGAGCGGCGAGCCGGGGGCCGGCTCCAGCCCGAGGGTGCCCAGGAGCCACCGAGCTTCCGCGAGGCTCAGCCGGACTTCGATCATGGGGACTCCCAACGGCCCCACAGGCCGAAACCGATCTTGAACGCGTGGACGGCCTTCCGGAGGACGGCGTCCGTGCACGCCTTGAAATCTTCTCCAAAGGTGGACAGGGGTGGAGCGCAGGCCGGTGTTTCCTCGGGCCACGAGGCGCGCAGGGCGCTCCCCCGCCGGAGGGCCGAGAGGGCCTGCCCCCAGGCTTCCACGGACCCGGCGCTCCGGGCCGCCTCCCTGTGGAAACTCCCGAAACGGCCTTCCCGCGCGGCAGAGAAGGCGGCGGAGGCATCGGCCCCCGGGGCGGCGCACCGCTCGTACACGAAGGGAGGCGCCCCTGGGGGAGGCCCCGCCGGAGGCCTCTCGGCCTGGCGGGAGGCCCCTGAAGGGACGGCCTTCGCTCCCGAGTCCTCGTCGCGCAGGAGGAGGGTGGAGGCCACGTTCAGGAGGTAGGCATCCTCCACCACATCGGACGGCGAAACGCCCTGGAACAGGGCGGGCGAGGCGTGCAGATAGCTCCCCAGCCTTTCGAAGGATCCCTCCTGCCAGCCGTCTTTCCAGAGTTCCGCCATACGCCGTCCCCCTGCTTCCTCAGACCCCGGGTGGTTCGAAGGTCATGATCGTGCTGCTCGCCCGGATGTGGTCCCCCCGCTGGAGCTCCGTGGGGCCGGGGATCTTGATCTCGTTCACGAAGGTGCCGTTGCTGCTGCCCAGGTCCTGCACCCACCACATCCCCTTATCGTCCACCTTGAAGCAGAGGTGGTGGCGGGAGATCCCGGGGTCGTTCACGACGATGTCGTTGTCCCCCTGGCGGCCGAGGCCCGTACCGTTGATGAGGGTGAACTTCTTCCCGGCGATGGGACCGGCGTCCACCACGAGGCGTGCTTTCATTCCCCCGCTATCGAGGACCACGGTGGCCTCTGCTCCTTGCTCAGCCCCCGGTATGGCCGCTGGGAGGGGAGGCGGTGGGGCGAACACGAGCTTGAGGGTCTCGTCCAGGTCGCCGGCGAGGATGGTGGAGAGGGCCGCGTCGCCCCCGCTCAAGGACACCATGAAGAGGTCGAAGGTGGACCGCACGAGGAGGAGGACGTCGTGGGCCAGCCCGCCGCGCACGGGGGCCGTCACGGAGAGGGCCGCCCTCGCGCCGGAGTCGCGGAAGCCCGCCTCGAGGAAGGCCCCGGGGTTGGTGAGCTCGCACACGACGCGGTCGGCCTGGACGCCCAGTCGCTCCAGGAGCCCGGCCTTCTCCAGGGCCATGAGGGCGGGGCGGCAATCTTTCGTCACGGCCAGGTCGCCCATGGGAAGGGGCAGGAGCTTGGCGAGGAAGGGGAGGGTCCAGCGGAAGTCCTCCACGTCCGCCTCCTTCA
>JAKAJA010000381.1 GCA_021814085.1 Acidobacteriota bacterium
CGGGCACGGCCCACCAGGCGCCCTTCCCCATGAACTGGGCCATGGCGTTCACGGGCACGTAGCCGTGGATGCCCGCCCCGACGGCGATACCCGCGAGCACGTAAGGCCAGACGCGTCCCACGATGTCTTTCACCGCCGCCAGGCCAGCCTCGACACGATCCCCCCATGCCAGGCGTTCTCCACCCGCCTCACCGGAACCGACGGTGGTCTCGTAGACCCACTCCTCAACCCAACCTTCCAGCTTGAGCCTCCCGATGACGAAGCCCGCGAAAATGGCGATGGCCAGGCCCGTGCCCGCGTAGACAGCGGCCACCTTCCAGCCGAAGAGGCCGAAGAGGAGGACGAGGGCCACTTCGTTGACCATGGGTGCGGCGACGAGAAAGGAGAGCGTCACGCCCAGCGGAACGCCCGCCGTCACGAAACCGATGAAGAGCGGCACCGCGGAACAGGAGCAGAAGGGCGTGGGGACACCCAGGATCGCGGCCAAAACGTTGCCCACCGATTCTCGCTTGCCCGCGAGCATGCGCCGCGTGCGCTCGGGCGTGAAGAAGCTCCGCAGGATCCCCACGCCGAAGACCACGAGGAGCAGGAGCATGAGGACCTTGGGCGCCTCGAACAAAAAGAACTGTACGGCCATCCCCAATCGCGAATCCGGCGCCATGCGCGCGATCTCGAAGGTGACCCACTTGGAGAAAGGTTCCAAGACCCAGTAAAGGGCGACCCAGAGCACGAGAAGGGGCAGACCGACGAGCAAGTACCGGCCAAGCCTGCCGGGCTTTCGCGGCGCCGACGCGTCTGGCGACTCGGTGCCGATCCCCGCCGTCTCCTCGGGCATCTCTTGAGCCTTCATGGCAGGCCCTTTCAATGTACCTGTTGGCCGCAGCGCGCCTTCTCGGCGTCAGGGCGCTCGCCCGTCACGGCGTAGGGGTAGGCCGTAAGGGGGACCACGTCGTAGAGCGAGGCCGGGGGCGAGACGAGCAGGCGGTGGATGAAGGCAAGTTGCAGGCTCTGCACCTGGGCGATGAGTGTCCCGTCGCACCCGAGGGCACGGAGTTTCTTTTCCATGGCGGGCAGATCCGAGGGCTTCACGCCCGGCTTGAGCGTCACGCGCACGGCTCGTCCCGTGGAGCGCCGCAGGAGGATCCATTCGTCGCCGAGGGCCTTGTCGATCACCAGGGTACCGTAGATCGTCCTCGCCCCGGTCAGATAGGCCGCCGCGTCCGAGTAACAGGGCGAGGCGTTCGTGGCCGCCGCCACATCGGCGCGGTCCACGATTCCATCGGGGAAGAGCGCCTTCAATCCAAGCGTGAGGCCCTCCGCCGCGGCCACAAGCCCGTCACAGGGATGGCCGTGGAATCGGACCAGGTCGCCCAAGGTCACCTCTTGCGGCGTCTTCGAGAGGGGGCCGAGGCTCGACTCCGTGTCCAGCGTGCGCACCAGGATCCGGGCCAAATCCTTCCGCGGCACTGGCTCGCAGGCCGGCCGGCCGGCCGTCGCCCGCCAACCCGCGGTCGCGATCATCATCCCGGCCATCGTGCAAAGCCCCCAGGCGGCAAAGCGATTGCCTTTCCCCTTTTTGCTTTTCACTTCTTACTTCTCACTTTTCTCTTTCATCGCCTCGGCGATGTACCCCTTCACGATCCCCAGGCTGGGCAGCTTTCCCTGGAGGACGACCTTGCCGTTGACGATGAGTCCCGGCGTTGTAAGGATGCCCGCCTTGGCCATGTCCTGGTAATCGGTGATCTTCATCACCGTGGCCTCCGCCTGGAGATCCGCGACGGCCTGTTTGACTCGGGCCTCCAGCTCCAGGCAGTTCTTGCAGCCGGGGCCCGCCACTTTGATATTCAGCATGGTCTTCTCCTAATGATGGCCAGTCTTCACACCTGACGCGCGCTCACGCCCCCCAGTGGAAAATCGGTGCCAGCACGACGTACACCCCCACGAGTATGACGACGATACCGGCGAGACGTCGAAGCCAAAGGTTGGCCGAGGCCCACCTCGAACTGCCCAGAATGGCCTTCACGGCGCCCGCGGACACGCCGCACACCAGCACGAGCATGCAGTGGCCCAGGGCGTAGGTCAGCAGGAGCCCTCCGCCGTAGAGGACGCTCCCCTTGGCCGCGATGAAGGCGAGAAGGACGGCGAGGATGGGGACGGCGCAGGGCGTCGAGATGACGCCGAAGAGCAACCCGAGCAGGAAGGCCCCGAGCGCTCCGCGCGAGGCGGGCGTGAAGGGCAGCGCGAAACCGAGCTTCCAGGGCAGCCAGCCCAGCAGGTGCAGCCCCATGACCAGGCAGACGCTCCCGATGATCCAGGGCCACCACCGGCCCTGGACGCCGAAGAAGCGTCCCAGCAAACCCGACAGGAGGCCGAGCACGGTGAAGGTCACGCTGAGGCCGAGGACCATGCAGGCGCTGTAGAGGAGCGACCGCTTCCACGTCACGGCCTGAGCGTTCCCCGCCACGTAGGACATGACGAGGGGGATGCTGATGAGGACACAGGGGTTGCTGGCGGTGAGGAGCCCGCCCACGAAGGCCGCCACGAAGGCCAGCCACGGTGCGCCTTCCACCAGTCTGCCGAAATCCCCCAGAACCGACTCCATCAGTTGCTCCGCTGGACACCCATCTTGGTGAAGATCTTCTCCACGTCCTCGACGGGAAGGAAGCCCACGTGGCGCTCAAACTCCTTGCCCTCCGCCGTGTAGAAGATCTGGGTGGGGATCATCTGGATCTTGTACCGGTCCGCGGCGCCGGGGTCCTTCTCCAGGTCCACGAACTCGATGGCCGCCTTGCCCTTGTAGCGGAGCTCGGCCTCCTGAAGCACGGCCACCATCTTCTTGCAGGGGATGCACCAGGTCTTGCCCACGTCCACCATCCTCGGAAGGGCCTGAACCGCCGGCTTGCCGGGGACCTGCGACTTGGACGCCTGGGCGTGGAGCGCCGCCGCACCCGCCAGAAGAACCGCAACACCCATCGCGCACCACACTGCCGTTCGCGTCATCGCCCCCTCCCCTTCTTCTTTTGGGAGTCCCCGGCCGGGCCGCAGGCGCATGGGAGCCCTGCCGCGCGCATGACGTCGAGAACGGCCCCGTCGGTGATCCGGTAAAAGACCATGGTGCCTTCCCGTTCGTCCTCTATGAGCCCGTGACCCCTCAGGACGGCCAGGTGCCGCGAGAGGGTGGGCTGGGGGACCTCCAGTTCGGGCAGCATCCGGCACACGCACTGCCGCCCCTCGCGGGCCAGGATGCAGAGAATCTTCAGG
>JAKAJA010000382.1 GCA_021814085.1 Acidobacteriota bacterium
CCGTGTCCCACAACAGGGCCGTCTACCTGAAGTACCAGACCGAACTCCAGGCCTGCGACCTCCAGGAGTTCAGCGACATCAGGGTGAATTAGAACGGCCTTGCCCGAACCGGACGGGAAGCCCGTGCTGGCTCCCCGTTTTCTTTGGCCGGCGCGCGCCGGTGATACGAAGTTGAGATCATGAATGTACGAAAACGTAGGCGAGGATACATATCCTCGCCAGGCCGAAATTTGTATCCCGGCCTACGGCAACATCGTAATGAATCATCGTTCGGATACAACTTCGCATGAGGGCTCGTCTGCCCTCGTCCGCCTTGACATGCACAAATAAAAACACCACGGAGGGGATCACATCCCCTCCGCAATGCCAGAAGGCTGTCAGGCCCTTGGGTTAGTTTTTGGCGATGCCGGCCAGCAGGCGAGCCAGGCGGGCTTTATAGCGGGAAGCGGTGTTGGCGTGGATGACGCCCTTCTTCTCGGTGCGGTCGATGACGGCGTAGATTCCCGGGAGGGCAGCGGTGGCCTCCTCGTGCTTCATCTCGGCCACGAGGCCCCGGTACTTCTTGATCGCCGTGCGCATCTGACCGACGGCGATCCTGTTACGGAGGCGCCTCTTCTCGGCCTGTCTCACTCGCTTCAACGCAGAATCGTGATTTGCCACAACTTCCTCCAGTCACACAAGGAAATGGATCATACCCTGGATTGGCGCCCCTGTCAAGACCGCTGGCCTCTGCGACCACCGGCAGTTCAGTTCTGAGCGGCCTCGATGATGAAGGTGTAGCACTGCGGCCGCGTCTCGACCGCCAGGCTCCCGGCCTTCTTCATGAGAACCGCCCCGAGTGCGTCATCGGGGATAAAGGCCGTGAAACCAATGGCGATGCCAAACTGCGCGGTGGGATTCCCGTTGGTCCCCGACCAGTTTTCCCAGTCGTACTGCAAGGTTGGCCTGTTCCAGTTCACCTTGTTCTGGATGTAGCTCTGGAACTGGGGGTCGTTTTTCCAGGGGACCTCGCCCTGCAGGGTATCCTTGGGGTAGCGGTTCATGTCGGCGTAGAATTCCGTGGCTGAATTTCTTGCCTGGTAGTAATCGGCCATTATGGACGTGGCCTTGGCCCTCAGGATCATCTGCTGGAAGATCGGGATGGCGATGGTCGCCAGAATGCCTATGACCGCCACTACCACGAGCAGTTCGACCAGGGTGAATCCCGCTTCGCCGCTCGACGTTCCACCCTCCTCGATGTTCCTCATGGGGTGCTCCCTCCCTGGACCTTATCCGGAACCCCTGCAACGGCATTTACTTGACCGGATGGAGACTCGTAAGACAGGGAGTCGCCCTGGCGGCGCACCGTGATCCGGTAACGTTCCCCGTCCCGAGAATACTCGTACCCGCCTCCCTCCAGGTCTATCTCGTTCAGATCCTCGGGCAAGTGCCCCCTCTTGGCCCGGTAGGCCTCGATGCGGTCCACCGCGAAGGCGAGCCATCCCTTGAGGTTCGCCTGCATGGCCCGTGGGGCGTAGGTCATCTTGGGGCGGAAGGGGCCGCGGCCGCTGAGGCTCAGCCCTATGAGCACGGCCATGCCCGAGATGGCGAGCAGGAGGACCGCGGCGACGATCCGGCGGGTGAGGTCCTCCTTCAGCCAGGCTGGACCCCGGCTGGTGCGCACGCCGAGGTACTTGGGCATGGGCTTGGCCGCGGCCTGGGGGGCGGCCCCATCACGGCGCTGCAGGGCCCACTGCCGGAGGATTTGGTACGCGGTGAGCTGCCCCTTTTCCAGGGCGATGTCGGCCGCCGTCTGGCCGGCCGGTGTCTGTGTCTCCCACTTGGTTCCTTCGGCGAGGAACAGCTTTACGGCCTCGGCTTTTCCCGCGCGGGCTGCCCACATGAGGGCCGTGCAACCTGATGGATCGGCGAGGTCCGGGTCGGCCCCCCCGTGCAAAAGTGTTTTGATCGCCTCGATGTGTGAGGCGTGGGCCGCCCACATGAGCGGAGTCACCCCCTCCGCGTCCCGTTCGTTCAGGTCTTTGCCGATGGATACGAGTTCCTGAAGTATCTCCAGGTCACCGTCGCGCGCCGCGGACATCAATAGGCTGGTTTCGTTCGCCGCCGGTGATTCGTCGCTCATGGCACCCCCGAGCGTGAAAGGTTCTCTGAGGCAACAATGTGGCACGACGCGCGCCACGATGCAACCGAGGGGCCGGCGGGGCCGAACTTACTCCGCGCGCTCGTAGAGGGTCCGCCGCTTCCTCGGCACGAACCCCGCGTCGGCGATGAGGCGCCGCAGCTCCTCCTCATTGGTAGCGTTCCGGCAGCCGGCGGAGGCCACCACGTTCTCCTCGATCATGATGGAGCCCATGTCGTTGGCGCCGAAGTGGAGGGCCACCTGACCCATCTTGAGGCCCTGCGTGACCCAACTCGCCTGGATGTTGTCGAAGTTGTCGAGGAAGATCCGGGAGACGGCAAGGACGCGCAGGTAGTCCACCCCCGTTGCCGTGGCCTCCTGGAGTGGCGTGCTCTCTCCCGGCTGGAAGGTCCAGGGGATGAAGGCCGTGAAGCCTCCCGTCTCGTCCTGCAGGTCCCGCAGGTGCTGGAGGTGGATGAGGATGTCCCGCGGGGTCTCGATGGAGCCGAACATCATGGTGGCCGTGGTCCGAAGGCCGAGGCCGTGGGCCGTGCGCATGACGTCCAGCCACTCCCGCACGGTGGCCTTGCCGCGGGCCATGTCCTTGCGCACCTCATCCGACAGGATCTCGGCCCCGCCGCCCGGGATGCTCCCCAGGCCCGCCGCCTTGAGCCTGCCGATGACCTCCTCAAGGGGCATCTTGTAGAGCTTGGAGAAGAAGGTGATCTCGGGAGGGGAGAACCCGTGGATGTGCACCTGCGGGAAGGCCGACTTGAAGCTCCCTAGCATGTCCTCATAGAAGGCGAAGGGGAGGGCGGGGTTGTGCCCCCCCTGGAGGAGTATGCCCGTGCCCCCCAGGTCCACGGTCTCCCGGATCTTGGCCAGCAGGTCCTCCATGGGCAGGACGTACCCCTCGGGGTCCCCGGGCTTGCGGTAGAAGGCGCAGAAAGTGCAACTGGCCACGCACACGTTGGTGTAGTTGATGTTCCTGTCCACGATGTAGGTGGCCACCCCGTCCGGGTGTTTCCTCGCGCGCACGGCGTCGGCGGCCTGGCCGAGTTCGAGGAAAGGGGCCTCCTGAAGGAGCAGGAGGCCCTCGTCGAAGGTCAGTCGGCCGCCATCGAAGGCCTTGTC
>JAKAJA010000383.1 GCA_021814085.1 Acidobacteriota bacterium
CTTGATCATGTACTCCACGTCCAGGTGGTAGAGCTTGTGGGCCACCAGGGCCTGGTTCACGCAGTGGAGGACCTCCATGTTGGCCGGGTCGTACAGGTTCTCCACGTTGAGCATCTTCTCGGCGCGCGCCACGCCCTCCTCCGTCAGGGTGGCGGTGCGCTGTTTCTCGTCCACCGCGTAGTCCTTTTCCTTCTGGAGGCTGGGGATGATGCTGTTGGCGGTGTAGTACTTGTCCGTGCGCTCGTCGCTCGGGCCCGAGATGATGAGGGGGGTCCGGGCCTCGTCCACGAGGATGGAGTCCACCTCGTCCACGAGGGCGAAGTGGTGGCCCCGCTGGACCATGTCCTCGATGCGGTATTTCATATTGTCGCGGAGGTAGTCGAAGCCGAACTCGTTGTTCTGCCCATAGGTCACGTCGCAGTTGTAGGCCACCTGTCGCTCGGCGTTGTCCATCTCCTGCTGGATGCACCCCACGGTGAGGCCCAGGAAGCGGTAGACCTGGCCCATCCAGTCGGCGTCGCGGCGGGCGAGGTAGTCGTTCACCGTGACCACGTGCACGCCCTTGCCCGCAAGGGCGTTGAGGTAGACGGGGAGCACGGCCACGAGGGTCTTGCCCTCGCCCGTCTTCATCTCGGCGATCTTGCCCTGGTGGAGGACCACGCCGCCGATGACCTGCACGTCGAAGGGACGCATTCCCAGGACCCGCTTGGCGGCCTCGCGGGCGGTGGCGAAGGCATCGGGCAGGAGTTCGGTCAGGGCATCCTGGAGTTCCACCTCCTTCTCCAGCATGGCCTCCAGGCGCCCCTTGAGCTCCGGTGTCTTGGCCCGCAGGTCGGCGTCGGAAAGCCCGGCCACCTTGGGCTCCCATTCGTTGACGGCAAGGACCAGGGGTTGGATGGCCTTGATGTCGCGTTCGTGCTTCGTGCCGAAGATGGCGGCGAGGGAACGGTCGAGGATGGACATGGGGGAGGTCTCCGCGTAGGCCCGCCTTGCCCCTCGGACCCGGCGCGGCCAGGGGTACCGGGCGAACCTAGTAGATCAGGTAGCGCTTGGGGTCGATGGCCTGTCCGTTGCGGAGCACTTCGTAGTGCAGGTGGGCGCCCGTGGTGCGACCGGAGGTGCCCACGAGGCCGACCTTCTGCCACCGCTTCACGTTCATGCCGGGTTTGACCAGAATCTTGCTCAGGTGCGCGTAGCGGGTGACGAGGCCGCTGCCGTGGCTGATTTCCACGCAGTTGCCGTAGCCCTGCTGCCACCCGCAGAAGACGACGAGGCCTTCCGCGGGGGCCTGGACGACGCTTCCGTAAGGGGCCGAGATGTCCACCCCCGTGTGGTAGTCCGTGCCGTCTTCGAGGGGGTCCTGCCGGCGGCCGAAGCCGGATGTGATGAAACCCTTGACGGGCCACAGGCTCGGGATGTGGGACATCTGCTCCAGGCGGGGCTTGAGAACCCGCCCGATTCCTTCCGTCTCCCTGTAGATGATATCCGCCCGCTCTTTGAGCTCGGCAATCCCGAGGGCCAGGTCACCCGATTCGGCGGAGGGGACGGCGGGTGCGGCCACCGGGTGCGGAGAAGGTCCGCCGAGGCCGGGGCTCTTTGGGACGGGAATGTTCTGCTGCCGTGCGAGCTCCTCCATGGAGGAGAGCTGCTCCTGGCTCTTGCTCAGGCGGGCCTGAGCCTCGTCGAGAGTCTTGGTGAGGTCGTTCAGAGAGGCCTGAAGTTTGACCCTCTTCAGCTCGAGCCCCCGGTTGATGCGGAGGAGGTTGCCGGTCCAGCCGGCCATGACGGCGGCGCCCACGACACAGACGGCCATCATTCCCGCGGCCCCGCCGGCCACGGCCAGATGGCGCTTCACCTGGAACCATTCGAGGACGCGGTTGTGGACCTGCTTGCCGTCCTCTCGGATGATCATCACGTGATAGCGCTTCTGCTTCATTCCACCTGCCTTTGCTCTTTGAGGTTGTACCGGGTTGGTCCATCCCCCCGAAAGGCCCAAAGCTATCACCCCTTCCAACCCCCTGTCAAGATGGTATAAGTCCATTGACTTCAAATGTTTGTGGGGCTACATTGGGGCTGGAGGTGGCCGGGTGGCCGCTGCGAAACCCGCAGAGGAAAGTCCGGACTCCAAAGGGCGGCAAGCCTGCTAACGGCAGGGCGGAGCGATCCGACGGAGAGTGCCACAGAAAAGATACCGCCCGCGACTGCGGGTAAGGGTGAAAAGGCGGGGTAAGAGCCCACCGCTCTCCCGGTAACGGGGGAGGCACGGAAAACCCCTTGCGGAGCAAGGCCAAATAGGGAAGCGCACCAGGGCTGGCCCGGCCCAGGCTTCCGGGTAGGCCGCTTGAGGCCGTCGGCGACGGCGGTCCCAGAGGAATGGCCACCCCCCTGGCAACGGGGGACAGAATCCGGCTTACAGGCCACCTCCAATTGCTGAGAGGGGGGCAACTGCCCCCCTCTTGGCGTGTCGCCGCCAGTCTCGGGCCACCTGCGTCGTCAGGTTTCGTCGCCCGCATCCTCGACGTACGGTTTCAGTACGCCTCCGGTGCGGTCGTCTCGCCTTCCTCGCATCTAGCCCGATCCGGGCGGCATAATGGCTGCGCAGGCGGAGGGCAGGTCAACCTTTCCCCGATTCCTCGACACAGCCCGTATGGTATTCTCAGCTCATGAGCGACCGGTTCTCGTTTCCGCAGCCGAGGGTGATCCGAGTGGTGGCTCCCGCGGGGCCCGTGAACGAGGGAGACCTCGCCAGGGGCATGGATCTGCTGCGGGACCAGGGGTTCACGGTGGAAGTGGCCCCGCACGTGCTCAGGCGAGACGGGTACTTGGCTGGGCCGGATGAGGTTCGCCTGCTGGACCTTCAGGACGCTCTCGATGATCCGGCCGTGGATCTCCTGTGGTTCGCCCGGGGGGGCTACGGCACGACGCGGCTCTTAGGCCGCCTGACCGCCGAGCGCCTCTCCCGGAACCCCAAACTCCTCGTGGGATTTTCAGACGCCACGGCCCTCTTCGCCTGGGCTTCCAGGCTGCCCAACGTCCGGTGCCTCTACGCCCCCTCCGTCCAGGAACTGGCTCGAGAAGGGGTCTGCCAGCTTTCGCCCTTGTGGGAAGCCATCCGGGGGGAGGCCGTCTCCATCCCCGGCGAAGGCCCCTCCGAACCGTGGGGGCCCTTCCTTATCACGGGTGGGTGCCTCACCCTCTGTTCCGTCTCCGTGGGGACTTCCTGGGAGCCTGAGGTGGAAGGCCAC
>JAKAJA010000384.1 GCA_021814085.1 Acidobacteriota bacterium
GGCTGTCCGGGTCTGCGCCGCGCGGGCCTTCGTGGAGCTGGAGTGGACGGCGGGCATCCCGGACCTCGAAGAGGCCGTTCGCGTCGAGCAGGACAAAGTGGTCCGGGCGGACTTGGCCGCGTGCCTCGGCCGTCTCAAGGACATGATCGGGGCGGTCGCGGAGCGTGGCGGCGCGGGGGGCCGGAGGGAAGTCGCCGTGACCATCGACGACCTGCCCCTGACCAACGCGGGCACGGACGACCCCGCGGCGCGCCTGGCCATCACTCGAAAACTCGTGGGCGCCCTGACCAAAGCGAAGATTCCCGCCATCGGCTTCGTCATCGGGCAGAAAGCCAGGGAGACGGGCGGTGAGGACATTCTCAAGGTCTGGCTGGACGCGGGCCTCGAGCTGGGCAACCACACGCAGACCCACCCGAGCCTGCACAAAGTGGGCCTCGAACTTTATGAAGCGGACGTCCTCGCCGGGGATGCCACCCTCCGCGCCATCCTGGCGCCCAGGGGGCTGTCGCCGCGCTACTTCCGCCACCCCTTCCTCTTCACGGGAAGGGACCAGGCCACCAAGCGCGCCGTTCCCGCCTTCCTCGGGGAGCACGGCTATGCCGTGGCGCCCGTTTCCGTGGACGACTCGGACTGGGTTTTCGCCAAAGCCTACGAGAAGTGTTTGGAGCGGGGGGACGGGGCGTCGGCCGCCAAAGTGAAGGCCGCCTACCTGCCGTACATACAGTCCAAGTTCGACTACTGGGAGCACCAATCCAAAGCCCTCCTGGGCTACGAGGTGAAGCAGGTCCTCCTCATCCACGCGAGCGCCCTCAACGCCGATTCCATAGGCGATCTAGCCGCCATGATAAGGCGCCGCGGCTACGCCTTCGTCACCCTGGACCAGGCGATGAAAGATCCCGCCTATGCCCTCCCCGACGGCTACGAAGGCGGGGGCGGCATCTCGTGGCTGCACCGGTGGGCCTTTGCCCTGGGCGGCAAGTCGGCCATCCTGGCCGGCGAGCTGCGCTGCCCCGCGTGGGTCATGGAGGCGGCGGGCGTCGACTCGGAGTAGTCTAGTGGAGTAAGGACATCCGATCGGGGGGATGGATGTATCTCACGGGCCTCATCCAGCGGGACCGCCTCTTCGACCTGGCCATGCGCTGGCTGGAGGACGACTGCCGCCCGGGAGACGGACGCTTCGTCACCGAGGTCTTCATCTTCGAGAAGCTCGTCTCCACCCCCACGGGCCGCCAGTTCCTCCAGGACATCAACCGGGCCATCCGTCCCGGGGCCATCACGTCCCGCCGCATCACGGTGAAAGACGGCCTCCGCCACGCCATCCTCTCCGCCTCCAACCCATCGGGGGAGAGGGCCTCGGACCTCTTCGCCCAGTACGAGGCCCTGCCGGAGGAGTACTATCCGGGGACGCCCGCCGACTTCATCCTGAGCTTCGGCGCCGGCGGTGAGCTCCTGGGCATGGTCCGCTTCAAGAGGATCCGCCGCATCGCCGAGAAGGCCTCGCGCCGCATCGCCGACCAGCTCGCGGGCACCATCCGGTCCGTGGCCAAGTCGCTCAAGGGGCCGAGGGACGGAGGGGCGCGCCAGGAGGGATGCGACGGCCTCGTGCCTCCCGAGATCTCGGCGGAGCTGGTGGACCTCGCCGAGCGCGAGGTGGGTCGGCGCTTCCATGAGCACCGCCAGGCCTTCGAGCCCCGCCGCCTGCGGGTGGACGACCTGGTGGGGTTCAAGTTCGTGGGGAGCGAGGAGGAGCTGGCCCGCGTCGAGAAGGCCATCGGGGATCACCCCCGGGTCCGCGGCGTGGAGCGCGAGGTGCACAGGGGGAAGTACAACGACGTGAACCTCCTGGTCGACCTGGAACTTCCCCCGGCGGGCGAGGTCATCAACGGCATGAGGGGCTGGGACTGGTCCGAGGCGGCCGCGAGGGGCCTCGACGCGGCGACCCTGCGCCGGGATTTCCCAGGCTACGTGGAGGGCGGGGCGCGCACCTTCCGGGCCGAGGTCATCCTCACGACCTTCGACGAGCTCGTGGAGTCGGAGTTCGGGAACGCCATCCACGAGCAGCGCATCCTCGAACAGCGCCGCAGCGCCCCCTACGCGGGGCGCCTCGCCCAGAACGCCTCGTTCATCGTGGAGTACCTCCTCATGCTTGCCATCTCTCCCACGGTGGAGGTGGAGCGCATCCCGGCCAAGCTCTGGGGGCGATACCTGCCCGACGTCTTCTCCCAGGCCGTCTGGAAACTCTTCGGCGTGGAGCAGAGCTCGGCCCTCTTCGACGCCATCCTCCTCGACCCCGAAGGAGCCCTGTCGGCGCGCGAGTGACGCCGGCCTCCTCGGCCCGGCCGCCCGGGGAACATCCCTGTTCAATTTTCGGTGGAAGGCCTATCCTCGGGGGTGTTACAACTCCTGTAGCGGGAGCATCCCGCAGGGAGGATCATATGACGGTACTGCCCCCACGGACGGAAATGGAGCGGGCCTTCACGGCCGGTGACGCGGGTTACGACGGCATTTTCTTCGTGGGCGTGACCACCACGGGGATCTTCTGCAGGCCCTCGTGCCCCGCGAGAAAGCCCCTTCCCAAGAACGTGGAGTATTACCCCTCTGCCAAGGAGGCCCTCTTCGCGGGCTTCCGCCCCTGCAAGCGGTGCCGGCCCCTCCACACGGACGGAAAACCACCCGAGTGGGTCGAGGGGCTTCTCGCAAAGGTCGAGGCGGATCCGGCCGAGCGTCTTCAAGACCGCGACCTGCGCGCCATGGGGCTGGACCCCGCCACGGTGCGCCGGTACTTCCTCAAGCATTATGGCCTGACCTTCCAGGCCTACTGCCGCGGGCGCAGGCTGGGGGAGGCCCTGGGGGAGATCCGGTCGGGGGCGGACCTGGACGACGTGGTCCTCGATCACGGGTACGAGTCGCACAGCGGCTTCAGGGAGGCCTTCGCCAAGGCCTTCGGAACCCCGCCGGGGAAGGGTCGCAGCACCGCATGCCTGAAAGTGGCCTGGATCGAGAGCCCCCTCGGGCCCCTGGTGGCCGCGGCGAACGAGGAGGGGATCTGCCTCCTGGAGTTCACGGACCGCCGCATGCTGGAGGCCCAGTTCCGGACCCTCCGGCGCCTTTTCAAGGGCGCCGTCGTCCCCGGGCGGAACGACCACATCGTGAAGCTCCAGTCGGAGTTGGACGCCTACTTCGCGGGGAAGCTGAAGGCCTTCACCGTGCCCCTCATCTATCCCGGAACACCCTTCCAGCGGC
>JAKAJA010000385.1 GCA_021814085.1 Acidobacteriota bacterium
GCGAGCAATGCCCCCATTCCACTAAGGGCCTATCCGCAAATAAGGTATGGCCGCGACGGAGGCTGGCCGGGATGCATGGCGAGAAAGCGAACGAAGGCCGATGCGGGGCCATCGGATGAGCGAGCAGACAAAGCCAGGCGCCCGGCCAGCCCCGTCCCTGCGGGCGCGGGCGGCGGGCTTCGCATGACGGCGTTGGCCTCCCTAGAAAGGGCACCACCCTGTCGTCGGTCGGCCGCCTTGTTCCGCTCGCCCGGTGCCTCGCGCGCGACCGAACCCTATTTACGGATAGGCCCTAAACTAAACCCCTGGCACCCGTGCTCGGTCTGAATGACCTGAGCATGGAGGCCGACTATGAAAAAAGTATGGATCGTAGCACTCGCCGCCACAATGGCCGCCGCCGGGCTGGCCATCTGGGCGGGCAGCCCCTTCCAGAACCCCAAGGTTGTGCAGGCCCTTGGCCTCACCCCCGAGCAGCAGCAGAAGCTGGACGACATGAGGTACCAGTACCGAAAGGAAGCCGTCAACCTCAGGCGGGACATGCAGCTCAACCGGCTGGATCTGGAGAGGGAGTTGGACAAGGAAAACCCTGACGTCAAGGTGGTGGACCGTCTCATGGACCAGCAGGGCGCCCTGCGCAACCAGATGAGCAAGGCCAGAGTCCACCACCTGCTGGATGCCAAGAAGGTTCTGACGCCGGAGCAGTGGGCCAAGGCCCGCCAGTACATGCAGGCCATGAGAGCCAGGAACCGTTCCCAGCGAAGGGGCGGAGACGGTTTTGATGGCATGGGCCGCCAAGGGAGAGGGTTTTCTGGCGGTGGCCCCGCCGGGCACCCTTCCCGCCCCGGTTCCGGACCCCAAGGCGGAACCCCTGGAGGTTCTCCGGACCAGGGGGGTTGAGCGCCAAATCCCACCATGCATCCTCCTCTGCACCTGGGGGCAGGCTTCGGCCTGCCCCTTTTCTCATTGGGCGCATGGGGGGTGCACCTGACACCGCCGGGGTGGTATCCTTCTCTCTCTTGAAGTCGAGGCGGCCCATACGCAACCAAGAACCCAACCCCATCAGACACCGTGACAGCGGGCACCGGTGTGCCAGCCGTCCCGTATCCGGCCGCCGGCCCGTCCCGAGAGTGAAAAGGAGCCCGCATGATCAAACGGATCGTCACCCTCACCATTCTGGCTGCGACCATGGCCCTCTCGCCAGCCGCTGAGCGCACCGCATCCGCCGAAGAGCGGAGCCAGGTCCCGGAGAAACTCACGTGGAATCTGGCGGATCTCTATCCCAACGATGCCGCCTGGGAGCAGGCCAAGGACGCTCTCGAGAAGCGCATCCCCGAATTGGCCCCCTACAAGGGCCATCTGGGAGACTCCTCCGAGACGTTCTACAAGGCCCTCTCCACCATGGTGGGCTTGGACAAGGACCTGGCGCGCCTCATGTCCTACGCCAGCCAGCTGGCCGACCAGGACACAAGGGTTTCAAAGAGCCAGGGGATGATGCAGGGCATCGAGCAGACCGCCGCCGCGTACTCCGCCGCCACGGCCTACCTCCGGCCCGAGATCCTCGCCCTGGGCTCCGAGAAGGTGGACCACTTCGTGGCCGCCGACCCCAAGCTCAAGGACTTCAAGCCCTACCTGGACAACATCCTGCGCATGAAGGCCCACACCCTGAACCCCGAGGGCGAGAAGCTCATGGCCCAGGCCAATGGCCAGATGGCCGGCACTCCCGATTCCATCTACGGCATCTTCACCAACGCCGACATGCCCTACCCCAAGGACGTGAAGCTCCCCTCGGGAGAGGTCGTACCCCTCCTGGACGCCGCCGCCTACACCAAGTACCGGGCCTCCAACAACCGCGCCGACCGGGACATGGTTTTCAAGAGCTTCTGGGCTGAATACGACAAGTTCAAGCGCACCCTGGGCACCTCCCTCTATTCGGTCGTGAAGGTGCACATGTTCAACAAGGACGCCCGCCACTACGACAGCTGCCTCCAGGCGGCCCTGGACCGCAACAACGTCCCGACGGCCGTCTACACGCAGCTCATCAGCGACGTCCACGCCAACCTGCCCACCCTCCACCGCTACCTCAAGCTCCGACAGCGGATGATGGGCGTGGACCAGCTCCGGTACGAGGACCTCTACGCCTCCATCGTCAAGGATTCGGACCTGAAGTTCACCCCCGAGCAGGCCATGGACTTGACCCTGAAAGCCTGCGCCCCCCTGGGTAAGACCTACGTGGACGACCTCAAGAAGGGCTACGAGAGCCGCTGGGTGGACTTCATGCCCTCCACGGGCAAGAAGTCGGGCGCCTACAGCAACGGCGCCGCCTACGACGTCCACCCCTACCAGCTCCTGAACTTCATGGGCGGCTACGACGACGTGTCGACCCTCGCCCACGAGTCGGGCCACTCCATGCACTCCTTCCTCTCCAACACCCACCAGCCCTACATCACGGCCGACTACCCCATCTTCGTGGCCGAAGTGGCGAGCACCCTCAACGAGAACCTCCTCCTGCACTACATGCTCGCCCACGAAGCCAAGGACGACGCCACCAAGCTCTTCCTCCTCGGGAGCTACCTGGACGGCCTGCGCCAGACCCTCTTCCGCCAGACCCTCTTCGCCGAGTTCGAGCTCAAGATGCACGAGCGTGCCGAGGCGGGCGACAGCCTCACGGGGGACAACCTCACCCAGATGTACCTCGGGCTCCTCAAGGAGTACTACGGCGACGCCCAGGGCGTGTGCAAGGTGGACGACCTCTACGGCGTGGAGTGGGCCTACATCCCTCACTTCTACTACAACTTCTACGTTTTCCAGTACGCCACGAGCCTCGTGGCCTCCACCTCTCTCGCCAACGGCATCCGCGAGGAGGCCGCAGCGAAGAAGCCGGCCACCAAGGCCCGCGACGCCTACATCACCATGCTCTCCTCCGGCTCCTCCAAGTACCCCATCGACCTCCTCAAGGCGGCCGGCGTTGATATGACCACCAGCGCCCCCTTCAACGCCGCCATGAAGGAGATGAACCGGACCATGGACGAGATCGAGGCGATCCTCAACCGGCAGGCGGCGTCCAAGGCGGGGAAGAAGTAAGAGGCGAGATGCTAGATGCTAGACGCTAGACGCTAGACGCGAAAAGGGGCCCCGGGGGGCCCCTTTTCGCTGGGAGGATGGGCATGGGCACCAGGCTGATTCAAGTGGACGCCTTCACGGACAAGGCCTTCGGCGGCAACCCCGCC
>JAKAJA010000386.1 GCA_021814085.1 Acidobacteriota bacterium
TTCAGGAAGGTGGAAGCACACCTCAACGACATAGAGAACCAGCAGAGCCTGACCCAGACCCTGGGCCTCATCATTCAGAGCGTCCTGAGCGACTTCGCCGAGGACTTCGGCTTCGTCGGTGCCCGGCTCTACGTTCAAGACGAAGGGTTCTACCACCTCGAGGCAAAGTATGGAGAGGGAACCCACGCGCCCATCGGGTTCAAGATCCCCGCGAGCTATGCGCCCATCCAGGCCCTCTTGCGGACCGGCTTTGTCTTTGCGGACTTGCAGACGAGGGGAGTGGACCCGGTCATCGAGGAACAGCTGGGGGTTGAGAGTTTCGCGGCAATCTCGGTTGGGGTTGAGAACGGCTTCGTCATCGCCTTCAGCATCCAGCCCGACCGCCAGGGTAACGTGGATGACGTCCTCTTCGCCCTGTCGAGCATCCGGCACTCCATCAACCTAAAGCTCGCCAAGGAGAAGCTTGAGAACATCATCCTACAGAGCCAGGAAATCCAGCTCTCCCTCCTCCCCGACGGCGATATCGCCTTCCCCGGGTTCGACATCGCGGGGCGTTCGCAGCCCGCAGAGATCGTGGGCGGTGACGTCTACGATTTCGTGCAGATCAATCCCCAGATCCTGGGAGTGGCCATCGGGGACGCGACGGGGCATGGCCTCCCCGCGGCTCTGCAGGCGCGGGATGTCATCACGGGTTTGAGGATGGGCATCTCCGGAGATCAGAAAATGGTCAAGATCTTCGAGCGGCTCAACAAGGTCATCCACCGATCCCGTCTCGCGTCCCGGTTCATCTCGCTTTTCTACTCCGAACTGGACGCGGGGGGGAACCTGATCTATTGCAATGCTGGACACCTGCCGCCTTACTACTACCGCCGGAAAAAGGATCGTTTCTACCCCATGAGCGAGGGGGGAATGGTGCTCGGTCCATCCTCCACGGCCACCTATTTCCGCGGTTTCTTCAAACTGGAGCCGGGGGACTTCGTGATCATGTACACGGACGGCATCAGCGAGGCCAAGAACACCGCGGGAGAGGACTTCGGTGAATGCCGGATCTTGGAGTACGTGCGCAATCGCACGCAGCAGAGTCCCGCGCGGGACGTCGTCCAGGGCCTGCTCGAGGAAGTCGCGGCGTGGTCCGCCGGGGGCCCTTACCTGGATGACCGGACCGCCGTCATGATCAAACGGCTTTAGCAGGCTGTTGAGAAACCCGCGACCTACGGGAGTTTTTCAGCAGCCTGCTAGCAGGCTGCTGAGAGACTCTCGGCCCAAGGGGGGGCAACGGCCGCCTAGAATAATCGGGGCCTTTCTCTCACGACCCGCGCGAATTCGATGTTTTATGTACGTATGGAGTCTGGCAGGTGTATGCTTCCACAATGGAGCAATCGAGAGATCGCCTGCTAGATCTATATGGATATGCGCAGTTGGCCTTAGGCATGCTGCTTTGGGGCGTCATCCTCTTCATCGGACCGGAGGGCGCCTTCCACTTGAATCCTGGCCTCCCCAACTTGGGCGGGCTTGGCCAGATGGCGACGCTGTGGGCCGTCATGGCCCTCCTTTTTATGGCCTCCTGGGCCGCTGTCTGGGTCAAGTTCTGGATGAAGGGCGGCTATTTCATCTCCTTCGACATCTCATTCGCCACGGCGGCCTTCTTCCTGGTGTCACCCGCGGTGGGCACACTCCTGGCCAGCGTCACCACGGCGGGTGACTTCGTCATCCGCACCCGGGGGGACCACACCTTCGGAAAGAAGCTTGCGGACACGCTCTGTGGAAACCTGGGCAACCGGCTCCTCCGCTTCGGCACGGCGTGGATCGCGTACCACCTGGCCGGAGGGCAAGAGCTCGCGGCTTCGCCGGGACTTCAGCCCTGGCCTGTCTTGGTGGCGTTTTTTGCCTATTTTCTAACCAACAACCTCTTCTACCTGCCCAGGGACTATTTCAAGGATGCCGACCTGAAAGACTTCCTCAGGGAGACTTTCACCTTCGACCTCGTCCATTCCTTCGCCATCTGCTCCCTGGGCGTGCTCCTTGCCCTCGTTGACCTCAGACTCGGATTCGGGCTTTTCATGCTCCTGGGAGGCTTTATCTTGTCTGGCTCCTGGTTGTTGAGCACGTTGACCCGAACTCAGGCGCAACTCTCCAGCAGGGTGGAGGACCTCACCATCCTCAGCCGAGTCTCCGCGGCCGCCAATTCTGGCCTCGACGTGATGCCCATGGTGGAGTCGTACACCAGGGCCCTCGCCGAATCGCTGCCCACGGACGGCATCGGCGTCGTGTTCTACCAGAGGTATTCCAACGCCATCTACCTCGTTCAGGTAGAGGGCGGGAAGAGCCGGTCCACCTATCTGCCCGAGGAGAAGCGGTTCCAGTACGACCAACTGCCTCTCTCGGAGCCCAGCAAGAAGCTTGGAGAGCGCCTCTTCGAGTTCCTCATACCCCTCGAGACCGCGCCCTTCATGATTCCGCCATCCGTCTTCGGGTTGCCCCTCCTCCACGGAGGTGAGCCCTTCGGCGGCATCGTGGTCTACGCCTACAAGGACGACGTCCCCCTCAGCGACAGGCAGTGGCTCCTCGAGACATGCGCCCAGACCCTGGTGGTCGCCCTCGAGAACTGCTTCCTTCACCTGCAGGCCATCCAGGATCCCCTCACGGGTCTGTACAACCGGTCCTATTTCCTCTACCGGCTGGACGAGGAGTTGGCCTATTCGAGCAGGCACAGAGCACCTTTCGCGCTCCTCATGCTAGACCTGGACGACTTCAAGGCCGTGAACGACCACCTGGGCCACAATGCGGGCGACAAGGTCATCCAACGCATCGGGGATCTGATCCGGCGCGCCACGCGACGGGAGGACGTCCCGGCCAGGTACGGCGGGGACGAGTTCATCATGCTCCTGCTGAACTGCCCGCCTGACGACGCCCTTGAGAAGGCCGAGCGGGTCAGGGCGCTCATCGCCAACAAGGCGCTCCCGAAGGAGGAGGCCCACGGCCTCAACCTCGGATGCTCCGTGAGCATGCTGCACTCGGACCAGCTCAAGGGCGAACAGGATCTTCCCAACATCCTCCGCCGGCTCGACGAGGCCCTCTACAAGGCCAAGCTTCAGGGAAAGAACAAGGTCGTGCGGGTAGAGTAGGGCGTTGAACAGGGCGCTCTAGCCAGAGGCCGCAGCTCAGGTTCCCAGTATCAGCATCCGTCACAAGCCAGGAGGGGAGACGACCGTCATGT
>JAKAJA010000387.1 GCA_021814085.1 Acidobacteriota bacterium
GATGAAGCCGTTGACTCCGAGGATGAGGATTTTCATGCTACCCCTCTTCTTTAGTGGACGGGCGTTTCAGTCCGTGCCGAGTTTCGATCCGGGAAGCACCCCGTGCAGGGTGCAGAAGGTGTACGCGTCGTGTTCCGGCTCACCCTCGAGCTGGCAGCGGGCGATGAGGAGGGCGCCCTGGCCCGCGGCTACGAGACAGCCCTCGGCCGTCACGGCGAGGACGGTGCCCGGTGCGGAATGATGGTCTTTTTCCACCGGTGTGCCCCACCACACGAAGAGCTTCTTCCCGTTCCACGTGGTGAAGGCCCCCGGATAGGGATGGGTGACGCCCCGGACCAGGAAGTAATTTCTCCGGGCGGACCAGGCCCAATCCATCCGTCCGTCATCGGGTTTGCGCCCGCCGAAGTAAGAGCCCTGGCTCAGGTCGAGGGGACTGTGGGGCGCCGTCCCGGCGAGGAGAAGGGGCAGGCTTCGGTCAAGCACCCTCACGGCGGCCTGCTCCAGTTTGGCGTAGAGGCTTCGCGGGGTTTCGTCGAAGGCGATCTGAACGGCCTCCTGGTCCACGAGTTCGCCCGCGTCGGGCTTGGCCACCATGTAATGCAGGCTCACCCCCGTTTCCGTCTCGCCGTTCACCAGGACCCAGTTCACGGGGGCACGGCCGCGGTAACGCGGGAGGAGGGACCCGTGGAGGTTCAGGGCCCCCCGGTGAGCCATTTCGAGCACCTCGGGGGGGAGCATGAAACGGAAGTAAAAGGAGAAGAGGAAATCGGGATTGTAGGAAGCGACGAGCGCCTGAGTGCCGTAATCCTTAAGGCTCTCCGGGTAGTGGACGGGGATTTGTCTGGCGGCGGCGCGCTCGGCGAGAGAATCCCACCAGATCTCCTCCTGGGGATTGTCCCTGTGTGTGAAGACGGCGGCCACGTCGAACCCGTGGCGCAGGAGGGCGTCCAAGCCCAGGCATCCCAAAGTGTGGTAGCCCATGACAATGCAGCGCGTCATGAGACCCCTCCTTGGGCCGATTCCGCGCTGCATTCGCGGGGAAGGCCCCATCCCTTGCCATAGCGATCGTCCCTCTCGCGCAAGGCCTGGGCCCTCCCCGCGAGCCCTACCGGGGAAGGCCACCGCGCTTGGCCTCCCCCGGACCCCCACCCGCGCCCGACGAGGGCGGTTCCCGCCTCGCCGGCCCGGTTCTTGGCGCTCACGGGTGGCGCTCCGTCCCATCGAGGATCACGTGGCGTATCACGAACCGCGGGCGCCGCCTCACCTCCATGTAGATCCGGCCCACGTATTCACCCAGCAGGCCGATGGAGAACAGGAGGATCCCCATGAAGAAGAACAGCGCGGCGAAGAGGGTGAAGAGGCCGCTCACGGCCCAATCGGAACCGAAAATGAGACGCCCGGCGACGAGGACGAGGGCCGCGGCCATGGCGAGGATGGCCGTGATAAAACCCACTACCATGGTGGCCCTCAGGGGCAGCAGGGAGAAGCTGGTGATGAGGTCGAACTGGAGGCGGATGAGCTTCCAGACGCTGTACTTGCTCTCGCCGCGCGAGCGCTCGGCGTGCGCGACGGGTATCTCGGTGATGCGCCCGGCGAAGAGGTCGGCGAGGACGGGAATGAACGTGGAAATCTCTTTGGAGGCGCAGAGGGTCTTGACCACTTCCTTCCTGTAGGCCCTGAGCATGCACCCGTAATCGCTGAGCTGGACCCCCGTGGCCCAGGAGGTGACCTTGTTGATGAGCTTGGATGCGGCCTTGCGGAAGAGGCTGTCCTTGCGCTGCTGGCGAACGGTGCCCACGACGTCGAAGCCCTCTTCCATCTTGGCCACGAGCTTGGGAATCTCCTCGGGCGGGTTCTGCAGGTCCGCGTCGAGGGTCACGATGACATCGCCGCGGGCCGCTTCGAAGCCCGCGAAGACGGCCGCGTGCTGCCCGTAGTTCCTGTTGAAATCGATGACCTTCAGGGAGGGGTCCGCCGCCGAAGCGGCCTTGAGGATCTCCAGGGAGCGGTCCCGGCTGCCGTCGTTGACGTAGATGATCTCGTAGGGTTTCCCGATCCCATCCATGGCGCCCTTCATTCGGGTGAGGAGCTCGGGAAGATTCTCCTCCTCGTTGAAGACGGGGATGACGACGGAGATCTGAGGGTCACTGACCATGGATTCCCCCACGAAATATGCGACCTGCCGCGTCCCGCGAGCTCATGGAGGACCCGCTTATCACTCGGCGCCCTTGTGAGCCAGCACGTCCTTCACCGCCGCGACCACGTAGCGCACGTCATCCTCGGTCATGGCCGGGAAGAGGGGCAGAGAACAGATACGCTCGGAAACCCAGGTTGCGTTCGGGAGCCTCTCCCGGAGCCCCGGGTATTTCTGTTCGTAGTAGGGCTGTGTGTGGACGGCCTTGAAGTGGATCCCCGTCCCCACGTTTCGCGCCTTGAGGCGGGAGATGAACTCGTCCCGCGTCATGCCGGCCTCGTCCTTCACCCGGACGGGGTAAAGGTGCCACGTGGCGTGGTGGTCGTAGGTTGGGAGAACGGGAGTCTGGAGCTCGGGCACCTGTGCGAAGGATTCCTGATAGAGCCCCGCCAGCTCGCTGCGCTTGGCGTTGAACTCGTTCACGGAGGCGAGCTGGGGAAGCCCGATGGCCGCCTGGAGGTCCATGAAGTTGTATTTGAACCCGGGCATGATGACTTCCACCTGCGGGGAGCCCCCCTCGGCATAGCGGTTCCAGGCCTGCTTCTCTAGACCGTGGAACCTGAGGGCGCGGAGCTTGCGGGCCATGTCCTCGTCCCGCAGAACGAGGACGCCTCCCTCGGCCGTGGTCATGTTCTTGATGGGGTGGAAGGAGAAGACGCCGAGGCGGTCCATGCACCCCACGTGCTGGCCCTTGTAGAGGGTTCCGACGCCGTGGGCCGCATCCTCGAAGATCCACAGGCCGTGCCTGCGGGCAACGTCCAGGAGGGGGTCCATGTGGCAGGGAGCGCCGCCGAAGTGGACGGGGAGGATGCCCACGGTCCGGTCCGTGATGGCCGCTTCGACCTGCCTCTCGTCGATCTGCAGCGTGTCCGGGTGGATGTCCACGAAAACCGGCTTGCCGCCGAGGACCTCGATCATGTTCGTGGTGGCCACCCACGTCATGGGAGTGGTGATGACCTCGTCCCCGGGCTTGAGGCCCAGGGCCATGAGGCCGATGTGGAGGCCGGCCGTGGCGGAG
>JAKAJA010000388.1 GCA_021814085.1 Acidobacteriota bacterium
TGCCCCCCTTCCATGAAGCGCGCGATTTCCACACCTCCCCGCGGCATTGCTTCGATGAGGCAAACATTATTCCTAACGAGGCCCGTGTCAATGGCAGGTGGGTCCAGAGGGAAGGGATTAGGGTCACATCTTGCAATTTAGCACCCCTCCGTTCCTTAACGTTCTCATCCCCCGTCAAGGTGCGACCGGCCCTCCTCGGTTCGGGGTTCGCGGAAGAGGAACCAGAGCAGAACTCCAACCGTAAGAGGCACGCCGAAGTCGGGCAGAGTCACGGATACGACCTCCATCCAATCCTTGCCACGCTGGAGATAGTCCCGGGCCATGCCCACGCTGGCGATGGGGAGCATGACGCTGGGCGGGATGGCGACGCCCAGCCAGTAGCAGCGGTTCCTCACGAAAAGGCTCAGGACGGCCGCCAGGCCGCAACCCAATTCGAAGGCCCCCAGTTCGAACTGGAAGCCATAGTGCGGGAGCCACCCGATGCCCGAGGCCGTCATATCGGGGAGGATGGCCTGGGCGACGAACCCGAAGAGGCCGTAGAAGCCGTAGCTGAGGGCGAGTTGGTAGAGGAGGAGGATCTCGATGCCCTCCGCCCGGGTCAAATCCTCCCGGCGGCGGTACCAGTTCAGCCCTCCGGCCGTCAGCCCCGCCAGCCAAATGATTAGCAGCAGCATTCCAAAGCCCTCTCCCACTCACCGATTCTCCCCTGCCCCGACTCGCCGACTCACAGGCTCCCCGGACCTTGCGTTATCCCCTCCTCCCCTTCTCCCATTCTCCCTTTCTCCGACTCACCGGCTCTCCGGTTCTCCGGCTCGTTCTCTTCATACGCCCGTGACCCTGAGGATCTCCTCGAAGGTCGTGATCCCCCTCTCCAGCTTGGAGAGGGCGGCCTGTTTGAGGGTGACCATGCCGTTCTCGATGGCCTTATCGCGAAGGGTGACCGAGTCCGCCTTGTTCTCGATGAGCTCCCGCATGACGTCGTCGATCTTGAGGATCTCGTAGATCCCCGTCCGCCCGAAATACCCCGTCTTTCGGCAGTAGACGCAACCCTTGCCTCGTTTGGCCACGAGGGAGGTGCCCTTCTCGGGGGGATAGCCCAGGATGCGCATTTCCTCCGGCCCCAGGAGGTGGTCCTCCTTGCATCGCGGACAGATGACCCGCACGAGGCGCTGGGCCATGATGCCCAGGAGGGTTGAGGGCAGGAGGAAATTGGGGATGCCCAGATCCTGAAGCCGGGTGATGGCGGAGGGGGCGTCGTTCGTGTGCAGGGTGGAGAGGACGAGGTGCCCCGTGAGGGCCGCCTGAACCGCGTTGTCCGCCGTTTCTATGTCGCGGATCTCGCCCACCATGATGATGTCCGGGTCCTGGCGCAGGATGGTCCGCAGGGCGTGGGCGAAGGTGAGGCCGATCTTGGCGTGCACGGCGATCTGGTTGAGCTGGGGCATGACCATCTCGATGGGGTCCTCGATGGTGGTCACATTCACGCCGGGCTGGGCCAAGATCTTCAAGGCCGAGTAGAGGGTGGTGGTCTTCCCCGACCCCGTGGGCCCCGTCACCAGGACGATGCCGTGAGGGTGGCCGATGAACTCCTCGAAGAGCTCCAGCTCGTCGTGCCCGAACCCGAGGCTCGCCAGGTCCCGGATGAGCATGTCCGGGTCGAAGATGCGCATGACGATCTTCTCGCCGAAGGCCACGGGCACCGTGGAGATGCGCAGCTCCACCTCCTTCCCGTCGCGCTCCGTCTTGATGCGCCCGTCCTGCGGGCGCCGCTTCTCGCTGATGTCCATGCGGGAGAGGCCCTTGATGCGGTTCACGACGGCCGGGTAGACCACCTTGGGGATGTTGGAGATGACGTGGAGGACGCCGTCGATGCGGAACCTCACCACGGCGTGGTCCCGCTTGGGCTCCAGGTGGATGTCGCTGGCCCGGAGGTCGTAGGCGTGGTGGAGCAGGTGTTCCACGGCGTTGACCACGTGCCTCTCGCTCGCTTCGATCTCCGTCCCCGTCTGGAGGCGCACGAGCTGCTCCAGGTTGCCCAGGTCGCTCCCCTGGCTCATGGTCTGCTCGGCCTTCGTGAGGGACGCGCGGAAACCGTAGAACTCGTGGATGATGCGGACGAGGTCGCCGTAGGGGGTGACGTACCGCCGGACGGGGCGCGAGGACGTCTGGCGGAAGACGTCCATGCCCTCCATGTCGAAGGGGTCGGCCACGGCCATGACGATATGGCCGTCCTTCTCTCCGAGGGGAATCATGAGAAACCGCGTGGCGAAGGGCCGGGAGACGGTCTTGTGAACGAACTCCATGTCCAGCTTGAGGGGATCGATCTTTACCGTGGGGAGCCCCGCCTTCTTGGCGAGGGCCCGCGCGATGGCCACGTCGCTCACCACGCCCTCTGGATTTGCGCGATCGGGGATGTTGAGGCCGATCAGGAAGCCGATAGGGTCGAGCTTCTTGTGCGAGCCCGCCTTGGCCGAGCGGTCGCTCCACATGGTCACCAGCTGGTTCTTTTGCTCCTGGCTGATGTGCCCTTCCCCGACGAGGAGGGCCGCCAGATCCTCAAGTGGAAGGCGGGACATTTGGCCTCCGTGGGAGGTTCTTCGAAAGACGGGAGCAGGGAGCGGGAAGCAGGGAGAAGAGCAAGCCAGATGAGGCCTCTCGAGGCTGCTCTCCCTCAGGCTTTTTCGCTCCTTCGCTTCAGTTTCGCCTCCCGTATCCAATCAAATCTGTGCGAAGCACTGGAGGGCGCCAAGCATCGGCCATGCAGCGGTCGGCGTGTGGGCCAGTCTTGGAGGGACTCAGCTCTCCCCGCTCCCTGCTCCCTGCCCCCTTCTCCCTGCCCCCTTCTCCCCGCTCCCTGCTCCCTGCCCCCTTCTCCCTGCTCCCCGCTTCCCTTCTCCCCGCTCCCGGCGTCAAAGGATGTACTTGCTCAGATCCTGGTCGCCGGCCACGTCTTTGAGGCAGCGGTCTACGTAATTCCTGTCGATGCTCACCTTGGTGCCCGCCAGCTCAGGCGCGTTGAAGGAGATCTCCTCCACGACCTTCTCGATGACCGTGTGCAGCCGCCTGGCCCCGATGTTCTCCAGCCGCTCGTTGATGCTCGCGGCGTAGTCGGCGAGGGCCTCCACGGCATCCTCACCGAAGGTCACCTCCACGCCTTCTGTGGCGAGTAGCGAGGTGTACTGGAGGAT
>JAKAJA010000389.1 GCA_021814085.1 Acidobacteriota bacterium
TGCCGCCATGGACGCCGAGTGGGCGCCCTGGGATCCGTGGTGGGCCATGCCTTACGGGCATTGGTGTCTCATCCCCGGATACGGCGTTGCCTGGTCCGGAGGGTTGGTCGGAATGGATCCGAGCCTATGGCCGTCGAGCAACGGGTACTACGAATGGCGGGACAAGGAGGTCGCCCAGGCCTGGGTGAACCGTCACCAGCACACGGAGGCGGCAGCGGTTTCGAAGGTTAAAATGTCCGTGGTCGTCGCCTCCCCGCCGCCGACCATGCTCCCCTCTTCCCGCTACAACCAGGAGATGGCCCAGGCCAACGGGTATCGTCCGGCCGTTCGCCCCAACGGCAAACCCGACACGAAGGCGGGCCGGCACAAGGAAAAGGGGCACGTCCGGACGTGGGACGAGATCATCGCCGCACGAAAGGCACGGGGCCTTTATGGACCGCCCGTCCACCAATCCTATTCGGGGGACGGCGGCGGCGGCAATACCTCCGGCCCGTCTTATTCTTCCGGCCACAACTTGAAGATCCTTCCGAGCGCATCCAGCGGGGCCTCGAAGCAGAAGTAAGCCCCACTTTGCACGGCCAAGAAAAACGGGGCGCAAGAGCGCCCCGTTTTTCTTGGCCGGTCAAGGGGCTCTGCTCTGATCCAGATATTTTCAGCTCTGGCCCGGAAACGGCCGCCCCTGGCCGATGGCGTGGGCGCGGGCCCAATCCTCATCGGTCATGTTGGCACGGCATAGGCGCATGAACTCGTGGACCTTCTCCTGCTGGTCGGCAGGCAGGCGGTCCTTCCAGCGGATCACCGGATAGACCTCCGCGTAGGCGGCCACGACGGCATTCCGGTCCACCGGGCGCCGCCCCACGATGGCCGTCACGACGGTCATCCCATTCTGAACGATGGGCACCGCGCAGGCCGCAAGGGTGTCCACGGTCTGCCGTTCGGCACCGGTGACCACTGCCCCGGCCCTCCGGATGGCCGGTTCGTCCGCCGGGGTGGCCGAGGCCTTCAGATCGTTCAGCCTCTTCTTCTGGTCGTCCAGGCTGGCGAAGGCCTTTCCGAACCGCCGTCGGCCGGAGAGGGCGGCCACCTGCCCCGCCTCCTGAATGATGACGTCCGTTGCCGCGATCACCTGGGGTGAAGGCGAGCCGGATCCGGAGGACGTTGGTGGCTGGGACGGCCGGCGGGGAGTCGCGTCGGGCGTTGTGCCGCTTCTTCCCGGGCTCTGAGTTTGGGTGGAGGTCGAATCGGTCGTCCCGTTCCCCTGGGTACGGCCCGCATCCGCGGGGGGTTCCTGGGAAGTCCCCGGCGCGCCCGTTCCCTGGGAGGTCTGGTCGCCAGGGGCCGAGGACGTGCCGTTCTGGGTGAGCTCCGGCTTCACCTCAGGTTTTGTCGATCTGAAGTATCTGACGAGCAACACCCCGATGATCAGGACGAAAAGGAGTGCGAGCGCGGTGGCCCCAATCCCCAACCCGATCAACAGCCCCTTCCCGGACTTTGGGCGCGCCGGAAGAGGGCCGGGGTGGGGTTTGACCTGTTCGGGCCTCACCTGTTCCGGTCCCGACTGCCTAGCCTGAAGGACATCCCCGGGCTGAGCCTGCGTGAGAGGTACACGTTGGGTCCCGGGTGTCGGGGTCGCGACGTCCCACGTCTGGGTGAGGGATTCGGGCGCGGGCGAACTGGGCGATTGAACCGACTGGAGCGTGTTCAGCGCCTCCACAAGATCGAGCCCCGTCTGGTAACGGTCCTCCTTGGACTTGGCCAGGAGCTTCTGGAGTACGGGGAGGGCTTCGGGTGGGACGTTGATGCTTTCCGGAACCGGTTCCGGCGGACTATTGACGATGTGGTAGCAGACGGATGTGATGGTGTCCCCCTTGAAGGGGCGACGTCCCGTCAGGAGGAGATAGAAGACCACACCGAGGGAGAAGAGGTCGGACCGCCCGTCCGCTGGGTCCCCAAGGATCTGCTCGGGGCTCATGTAATGGGGAGTGCCCAATACCTCGCCCGTGCGCGTGAGCTCGCTGGAGTGCATGTGCGCGGCGCCGAAGTCCGTAATGACCACCCGGCCGTTCTTGTCCAGGAGGATGTTGTCGGGCTTCACGTCCCGGTGGATCACGCCCTTTCCGTGGGCGTAGGCCAGGCCGAGGGCCACCTGACGTGTGATGGCGATGGTCTCGTCCAAGGGCAGAGGTCCTCGCTCCTTCATGAGCTTGGCTAGGGACCCGCCCTCCACGAACTCCATGGCCATGTAGGGGGCCCCGTCCGCTTCCCCCAGCTCGTGGATGACCACGATGTTGGGGTGCTTGAGCCCCCCCGCCGCCCGCGCTTCTATGAAAAAGCGCTCCTTGAATTCCGCCTTCTGGTCCTCCGGGAGGAGGTCGCTGAGGGAGATGCGCTTGAGGGCCACGAGCCGCCCGATGAAGGGGTCCTTGGCCTTGTAGACGATCCCCATGGCACCCCGGCCGATGAGGGCTTCCACTTCGAATTTTCCGATTCGCTCCGGGATGGGCCCCATGCCACTAAGATACGGCAGGGTGAGGGACCGGGGCAAGGAGGGAGGGGCTGCGCCGTGGCCCTGGCCCCTTTCAGCGCCCCGGGCCGGCGTCTTGCCCGTGGGCATAAGGACGGCGGTGCCGGCCCCGTAAAGGGTGATGCGCTTCGCGGCGGTCTCCCAGAAGACCCCCATGCCGCGGAGCGACCTTCGAGGGGTCGTACCCACTTCCCATTTGCCGAGCGAGTCCAGCGGGGATGCCTACCTCTCGGAGAGGATGCGGTTGACGGTGCCGACCTTGTCCGCCATATGGTAGGCCTTGTCGCGCCGCTCGCTGACCTTGAGGCTCGTCGTGACGCGGGGGGCGCCCATCTCGAAGAGCCTGTCCTGGCAACGGCGCACCAGGGACATGACCTCATCCCACTCCCCTTCCACGTTGGTTCCCATGGAGTGGAACTCGTGGGGGAGGCCGCTCTCGCGGATCAGCCTCAGAGACTCCGCGACAAACTTGGACAGGGACGTGCCGACCCCGAGAGGGACGAAGGAGATCTCGACGATCACGTGAGACATGGGAACCTCCAAAGGGACGGAACGGGGGAAAGGGCGAAGGGGAGAGGGGGCAGGGGAAAAGCGGGGCATCCTGTTCAGGGCGCGCGCCTAATCTCCAGTGGGCTCCTCCTCCTTCTCCTCCGCACTCTTCA
>JAKAJA010000390.1 GCA_021814085.1 Acidobacteriota bacterium
GCGGAAGACGACCTTCCAATAGGGGGCGCCGAGCGCGAGGTCCGCCTCTCTGAGGGCATTGGGGACTAGCTTCAGCATCTCCTCCGTGGTGCGGACTACCACGGGGATCATGATGATGGCCAGCGCCACGGCACCGGCGAGCCCCGAGAAGCTTTTCATGGGCTGCACGAGCAGGGCGTAGACGAAGACTCCCACCACGATGGAGGGCGCGCTCATCATGACGTCGGAGACGAAGCGCGTCACCCGTCCCAGGGTCGTCTCCCGTCCGAACTCGGCGAGGTAGGTCCCCGCCAGGAGCCCCACGGGGACGCCGATCACCGTCGCCACCGCGGCGATGAGAAGGGTGCCCACGATGGCGTTGGCCAAGCCGCCTCCGGCCATGCCGGGCGGGGTGGGCAGCTGGGTGAAGAAGGCCCAATTGAGCGCGGGTGCCCCCCTGCGGACGAGTATCCCGAGAATCCAGAAGAGCCAGAAGAGTCCGAAGAGGGCCGAGGCTCCGGAGAGGACCATCATGAGGGCGTTCACGAGCTTGCGCCGCAGGTAGCGGCCCCTGTCACCCTTCATGCCGATCATCGCGGCGCCCCCTTCACCTGGGACTCGATGCGCCAGAGCATGAACTTGGCCAGCGCCAGGATGGTGGTCGTGATGAGGAAGAGGAGCAGACCCAGCTCGATGAGGCTGGAGATGTAGAGCGGGGTCGTGGCTTCGCTGAATTCGTTGGCCAGGGTAGAGGCGATGGTATTGGAGGGATCCAGGAGGCTCGCGGAAATCTTGTGGGCGTTCCCGATGACGAAAGTCACGGCCATGGTCTCGCCGAGTGCCCGGCCCAATCCCAGGAAGATGGCGCCCACGAGGCCCGAGCGGGTGTGGGGAATCACCACCCCCCGGATGACCTCCCACGTTGTTGCCCCCAGGCCGTAGGCCGACTCCTTGGACATGGCCGGCACGAGGCTGAAAACATCCCGGGCCACGGAGGTGATGAAAGGGATGACCATGATGGCCAGTATGACCGCCGCGGTCATCATCCCAATCCCCATGGGGATGCCCTGGAAAAGGGGAAGCATGCCCAGGTGGGACTTGAGCCAGGGCTGGACGGTCCTGGCCATGATGGGAGCGAACACGAAGAGCCCCCACATGCCGTAGATGATGCTGGGCACCGCGGCCAGCATCTCCACGCCCAGGCTCACGGGTTTCTGCAGCCAGGGGGGCGCCATCTCGGTGAGGAAAATGGCGATGCCGATGCTGATGGGCGTGGCGATGAGGATGGCGAGGAGGGAGGAGACCACCGTGCCGTATATGGACGTGAGGGCGCCGAAGTCCTCGCGGACGGGGTCCCAGGCGGTGTTCCAGAGGAACTTCCACCCGAAGTGGCTCATGGCCAGGTGTCCCTTGGAGTACAGGACGACGATGATGGCGCCGATGATGGCCAGTACCAGCACGGCGAAGGCCGTGGTGGTTCCCTTGAAGAGGATGTCTCCCCATCGGGGCGGGGCCTCACGTGCCGGACGCTGCCGCTCGTTCCCCCCAGGAGAGCCCGGTACCATGGCTTACTTCCCCTTCGCGGGCGCCGGAGCGTCGGTCTTCCAGAGGGATGCGCCCCCGCTCTTCATGCCCGTCGCCCAGTCCTGCTCCACGCGGCGGACCGCCTCCGCGGGGAGAGGGACATAGCCGAGTTCGGACGCGGCGGGAGAGCCCTCCGTGAGGCACCACTTGAAGAAGCGGAGGATGTTGTCAGCCTTCACCCGCTCTGGCTGATCCCTGTAAATGAGCACGTAGGATGCGCCCGTGATGGGCCAAGTGCCGTCCCCCGGCAAGTCCAGAAGAAAGGCATCATCGCCCACCGGGCGGGACCAGTCGATCTGGTCTGCCGCGGCCTTGTAGGCATTCGGTGATGGGGTTACGAACCTGCCGCTCCGGTTCTTGAGCGCCACCGTGGGGAGATCGTTCTGCGTGGCGTATGCCGCCTGGACGTAACCGAACGCTCCGGGAAGTGTCTTGATGAAGGAAGCGACGCCCTCGTTCCCCTTGGCTCCGCCTCCCACGGGCCAATGCACGGATTTGCCGGCGCCCGCCTCCCTGGCCCATTGGGGGGAGACGTTGGCGAGGTACGTCGTGAAGAGCCAGGTGCTCCCCGAGCCGTCGGCCCGCTCCACGACCGTGATGGGCAGGTCGGGCAGCTTCAGGCCTGGGTTGAGCGCGCGGATGGAGGGGTCCGTCCAGTGGGTGATCCTGCCGAGGTAGATCTGGGCCACCACGTCACCCGTGAGCTTGAGCTCGCCCGGCCTCAGTCCTTCGATGTTCGCCGCGAGGACGACGGCCCCGAGGACCATGGGAAACTGCATCAGGCCCATTTCCTCCAGGTCCTTCCTCGGAAGGGGGGCCTCGGTGGCGCCGAAGTCCACGGTGTGCGACCGCATCTGCTCGATACCGCCCCCGGACCCGATGGAGATGTAGTTGATTTCGGTCCCCGTCTTGGCCCTGTACAGGTAGGCCCACTTGGCGTAGATAGGGAAGGGGAAGGTGGCCCCGCCGCCGTGCACCGATGGCCGCTCCGCAGAGGCCGCGAGGGACGCGGCCATCAGGGTGAGGGACAGGAGCCGGGCCGCCTTCTGGAAAACCCTCATTCGCCCTCCCTTCAGGTATCACGCCAAAATAGTATAAGACCTGAACGGAATTTCGGGGAGCTTGCGGACGTGTTGCGAAAGCGCAACAAAAGGGGTTGGCCTTCAGCCGTTGAATTGGAGCGGGGGTACGTCTCCTATCTCACCTTCCGCGAGAATGCGAAAGCGGGGAGGCATCTGCCTCCCCGCTTTGCCTTCTGGTGCCGAAGGGGGGACTCGAACGCAAGGGCCGCGGCAGCCTCGCTCGCGTCGGGGTCCGCTCGCTGCGTTGCACGCGCGCCCTAGCGTTCCCGGGGCGGGTCCCTCGCCTTTCCCTCCGGCGCTGCGGACGCTCGCTCTTCACTCGCGTCCTCGCGGCAGGGCTACGGCGTATCCCGCTCTTCTCGCCCCCCTTCAGGGGGGCTTCGCAAAAGAAGAGCGGCAGGCCTTGCGACCTGCCGCCGTGGTCCCGTTGGTGGTGCCGAAGGGGGGACTCGAACCCCCACGACCGTGAGATCACTGGACCCTGAACCCAGCGCGTCTGCCAATTCCGCCACTTCGGCGAAACCCTAACTATAGTCTTG
>JAKAJA010000391.1 GCA_021814085.1 Acidobacteriota bacterium
TTCTGGAAGGCGAGCGGCGTGCCTTGGAAGGTGAAGCCCGCCGTATTCATGTCGTCCACAGTCTCCGTTCCCGACGGGTGCGAGACGAAGACCTGGAGGTTGCCGTTTCCGCCTCCTCCCTGAAGCTCCGAGAGGGGAATCGTGGCAGGATGGACCACCGCGATCGAAGGGACGGTCGTGGGGTAAGGATCAGTGGGCGGAACTTCCTTCCAGAGGACGTAGGAAGTCCCGTTGAATTTCCAGATGCGCGTGGGGGTGCAGGGCGTGTAGGTGATATCGTCGGGCGCGTTCACGTGCTCTTGGAGCCACGGGCCCACCACCACTTCCGCGATACCGTCACCGTCGAGGTCTTGCAGGTTGATGTCCGAGTCCGTCTGGAAGGCCGAGGTGAAGAGGTCCCCCTCCCGCTCCACGCCCATGATGGGAAGGCCCGCTTGGCGCGCCGCCGTGACGCGCGGGTCTTCGGGCGTAATGTTCACGAGCTGGCCCCTGCGCCAGGCGAAGATAATGAGGGAAGGGGCGTCGCCGACGTCGCCCCCTTCGACGAGGACTTCGGGAATACCATCGCCCGTCAAGTCCTGGGTGCGCAAGTCCCACCCACCGGCGTTCAGTGGCCCGAACCAAGTCGGTGCGTCTTGGTAAACGGACCATGTCTGGCCATCGTCCGTGCTTGAAAGAAGGCGCCAGTAGAACGACCCCAAGCTACGACCGCCGGTTTCCTGTGTCCAGGCCAGCAACAGATACTGCTTGGAATCGCCGGGGAAGCTCAGGGAAAGGTACTGGTATTGCGAACCCTGCTGGAAGGCCGTGCCATCTTGGGTGATGTCTAGATTCGGGTCTTCGAGCAGCGATGGATCTCCCGAAGCCCACTGTGTTATCGCGGGCGGCTGAAACTGAGTAAGAAGGGGTATCACCTGCTGAGGCGTGAGGGCAAAGAGGGACAACGTGACCGCGAAGGCGGCGATTAAGACGAGAAGTCGGGAGCATCTCATGCTCGCATCCCCCTTTCAGTTGAGGGTGGGCCTGAAGGACCAGGCGTCGTTGCACACGCTGGTCGTATAGGGCTGAGCGCTGTTGTATGCCTGAACGACGATTGAGAAGCTGTAGTGCCATCCCGAAAAGCTCCCGAAGGAGATCTGCTGGAAGCCCGGGTACTTGGTCGTCCCAATCCACGCCACATAGTGAGAGCCGAGGTCGAAGCTCGTCGCCGGATCGAAGAGGGCGGCCGGGGGACGGCTTGATCCCGGCTGACCAGCGTTCCAGTTTAGCGGATCGATCGCCGTGGTATAGAGCACCTGCATGAGGCCGTAGCTTGCGGCGATGGCGGTTTGGGCCAGGTAGTCCGGGTTGTCCTGGAGCCAGAAATAGAGAGCCGGGGCCTTGGCCACATTCTGGGCCTGCGCCGGCCCCGGTTGCCAGCACCACTTGCGAAGGTCCCAGCCGAGGCAGGGTACCCAGCCCTGGCGCGGGGCGCAGGGAGAGTCGGGGCCGCATTGCTGGTACGGCCACATCCAGCTCTGCCATCCGTTGTTGCTCTCGAAAAGACTTAGCAGGGTGACCTGGTCGTCATCGGCGGCGCTCGCCGTCCAGTGCTGGCACGTGTAAGGCCAGCCGGAGGGGCAGGTCTGGCTGAAGTTCATGTTGTCGATGTAACTGTAAATCGTTCGGCCCGAGAGATCATCGTCCGAGAGGATAGAGCCGAAGTTCACGGTGACCTGGGCCTCCCCGGCGGCGAAGGCCTCGCCGGTGAGGGTGAACAGGTCCCCCACCGCAACCCGGTCAGGCTCCACCTGACTCAGCACCGGCGCGGAAGGGGGGCGATTGGGCACGCGGTCCCAAGCTTGGCACCAGCAGAACCACGACGAAACCGAGAAATCCCAAGATCGGATCTCGCCCTCTTCTCATGACTCCCCCTCCTGAACAATGGCATTGGAACGGGGCCAGGGTAACCGAGGGCGATCGGGATGTCAACGGGACTGCCCCTCCCGTCACCGGTCCTGAAGGGGGTGGTCGGCCCAGCCGTGGAATTTGCCGAGGCGGCGGTATTCGGCAACGTAATCCGAGTAGTTCCGCCAGCCGCCGCGGACGGCCTCGCGCTCGGCCTCCGTGAGGGGGCGGACGGGTTTGGCCGGCGAGCCCATTACGAGGTGTCCCCGCGGCATGACGCGCCCCTGGGGGACGAGGGCGCCGGCCCCCACGATCACCTCCTCCTCGATCATGCAGCCGTCCAGCAGGACGGCTCCCATGCCGATGAGCGAGCGTCCCGCGAGGGTGCAGCCGTGGAGGATGGCGCCGTGGCCGATGACGATCTCGGGGCCGATGTTCAGCGGGAAGCGCTCGTGCGTCGTGTGGAGCGCGCAGTGATCCTGCACGTTGGTCCGCGGCCCGATGCGGATCCAGTGGACGTCGCCGCGGATGGAGGCGTGGAACCAGACCGAGGCCTCCTCGCCGATGGTCACGTCGCCGTTGATGCGGGCCGTGGGGTCCACGTAGACGGAGGGGTGGATTTGGGGGGAGCGTTCGAGGTGGGGCAGATGCATGAGGGCCTCCGGTGGGTAAGGCGCTGGACGCGAGACGCTAGGCGCTAGACGCAAAGCCTCATGGGCGCGTCATCCTGAGGACTCCTTCGAAGGGCTGCTCGCTCAGGATCCCTCGGTAGAAAGACCATCGGCGGCACCGGAGCGGCGGGATCCTGTGCCAGTCGCCCGTTGTGGGCGTGCCACAGGATGACGGAAAGAAGGGCGCGAGACGGGAGACGCGAGACGCTGGACGCGTGGAAAAACGGGCGGCTTCCCCGCGGGTCGAGATGGCGAGATGAGGTGATGAGGGAATGTCATAAGAATCCCGCAAGCCGAGCCCCCAGCCTTGGTTTGAAGCCGGCAGGGAAGTCCATTGTGGACAGCCATGATCTATCAGCCCAAATCCCGCGATTGAAATGCGGGTGGCTTTGGCTATGATTCAGGTTCACGGGGGGGAGACATTGTCTCTTGGACGGGGAGGGCCATTCCCTCCCCGCCCCACGGGCAAAGCCCGCTGGGGCCCCACCCCACCCTTGGGGCTCCCTCCCCCGGATCAAGTCCGGGGTCGGAGGCAACCCAAATCCCTTGGCGGGTGAAGATCGCCTTCCACGGAAACTACCATCCATGATCCTTTCGGAGCCGCTCCAATATCCAAT
>JAKAJA010000392.1 GCA_021814085.1 Acidobacteriota bacterium
AGCGTCCCCACGCTTGCGGGGTAACAGCGAGCCCGCAGGGCGAGCGTCCTAGGGGCGGCAGCCCCTTGGAAAGTGTGGCGTCTCCGGACGAGCGATTTATTCAAGGCATTACTGAGACGCCACACTAGGGACAGGTCCCGGTGCGGTCCTGCGACGTGATGCCGCAGTGGCCTACGCCGGTCCAGGGCCGTTCGAGCGCGGAGCTGTCCCGGCCGTGACTGCCTTCCTGTGTGCCCTGGACGGGAACGATAAGGAAGAACACGTTGCCTGGGCCAAGGGTGACGTCCGCGTTCCCTGAGGGGGTGAGGGCGCAGTTGTTGAACGTGTCGTAGCCTCCCGTGGATACTGCAGAAAGGGGGCCTTCATAAACGTTGTAGCTTCCCGCGGGGCAGGAGACGTCCCACGCGAGATGGATCACCGAACCATCTTGCGCCCTTTTTGAAGCCGTTACCGGGACTCCCGGAACCCAGAGCCCATCGGGCACGGGCTTGGGACCTGTGCCTCCGCAACATACCCCCGCGACGCCCAGGGGGATCGAATAACTGATCGTGCCCAGGCTCGTCGTCCCCGCCTGCAGGTCGAGAGTCGCCGTGACGGTGCCCCCGCAGGTCCCTTGAGCTATGAACGTGAACGGTTGGGCGGCTGGGACCCCTCCCGCTGCCAGGGTCCCGAAGTTCTGGCTTGAAAGGGTGACCGGGATCACCCCGCCGGAGGCCTGAAGCTTGGCGGTGACGCCTACCGCGTCCGCCGTCCCCACATTCCTCAACGGGAAACTTAAGGTGACTTTCTCCCCGGGGTCCACTGCTCCGTTTGGTGGACTGCATTCCTCGGAGAGGACGGAGGTCGAGTCCGGAGCGAAGTACGGGGCAGGCGTCGCGTTGTATACAACAAGCGCGAAGTCCTGGTCGAGGGGTCCACCCACGTTGGGGACACCGTCCGAATTGATGTTGTAGGCGGTGACCGTGACGGTGAAGGGCCCCGAGGCCCCGGCGGGGAGGAAGACGCTCTCAACGTTGTTCTTGCGGTCGGCGGTTCCACCCGTAACCGATGACGCTCCGGAGAAGACGTTCCCGAGATAGGTGCTTCCTCCAACCGTGACCGTCAAGTCCAGATCGTTGTCATAGGCGGCACCCGCAGTGGAACCCGGTGCGTCGGTCCAGGCCAAAGTCACCCGAAAGGGTTTGGTCCCATCCGAGATGACCCCGGAGTAAGTCCTTGACTGGCCCGAGGAAGTGAACATATCGGAGGCCCGCTCGTCCAGAAGCACCCGCGGAGTCCCGTCGAGGGCCGTCCCCAGGTTGACTTCCCCAAAGCCCTGGGCCGGGGACCAGAGGTTGTCCCCTGCCCCGGCGCCGGCCAGGTAACGCGCCGAGTTCATGAGGTGGGCCTTGGTCATGGCCGGGCTCGGCGGGGCGAGGCCGCCGTTGATGAAGTATTGCCGGAGGAGGGCCGCGGCTCCCGCCACGGCCGGGCACGCATGGCTGGTCCCGGAAGAAGCGACGGTCCACTGCTGGCCCGCAGGAAAGAAGAAGCTGAAATTGGGTCCACCGCAGATATATTGGCCCGTGAAGCTCGGATCCACCTGCCCGGCGGCGGGCGGCGAGGCCACCTGAATGACCCCTCCCGTAATGTGGGTGCCCGGGGCCACGAGATCGGGCTTCATGCGGCCGTCGGCGCATGGACCCTTGCTGGAGAAGCTGGCCATGTCGTCCGCGCTGCTCGCGCTCGAATCGGCAATTCCGCAGCCGTCCTTGCCCCCGAAGGGCTGGACGTTGTCCGCGGCGCCAACGGTGATCACGTTCTTGCCCGTGCCGGGAGCGCCCGTCGTCGTAGCCCCGGGCCCCGAGTTGCCCGCCGCGAAAAGGATGACCATCTCCTGGTTGCCAGCCGTGGGGATAGGAGAGGAGAACGGCTGGGCATCGCGCACCAGGGCATCATATGCCTGAGAATCGATGGTGTAAGCACCGGCCACGGCAGAGCCCCAGGAGTTGGTGCTTACCCTTGCCCCGTCGCGGTACGCCTGAGATATGAGGGTCGGGTAGACTGGTGCGGTCCACGCGGGATCGAATATCACGGAAGACCCGGTCTGGACGAAGGGGCATACCCCGAGGCCGTAGTGATACCCGGGGATATCCGCATGGAGCGGGCCTGGCAAATCGTTGTATCCCGCCACGATATGGGTGTTCAGCGTGCCGTGTCCATCGAGGCCTTCGAGCGTGCTGCCCAGGTTGGGGGTCCCCTCGATCCGGTTGTAGACGATCCTGGAGGTCCCAGGTCTAATACCGGACGAATAGAGTCCGAAGTGGTTCGGCGAAGTGGTCCCGTTGTCGACGCCGCTGTCCGAGACATCCACTACGAATGCCGACGCGTCGAACTGGGCCTGGGTGAAGCCTTTGGAGAGGAGCCATGCCAGATAGCCGGGGCCAGCGGGTACGGTAGTTGGAGGCGGGCCAGGCGTCACAGAAACGTTGCCAGCCAGAATCTGGTCCTGACGCTCGTCCTGCATGGTCGGAACGGTGTAGGGCCGGATGGAGATAATGTCCCCGAATCCCGCCAATACGCTCACCAGAGCGGGGGGGATTCTCACGACGATGTCCACGTACTTGAGAACTTGAAACTTCGCCATGATGGGTGCGAGCTTGATCTGATCGAGGTAATTCAGGGTATTCCCGTTGGCCGCGGGGTCGAAAACCAGCTGGATGGCAAAGAGATCGGGAGGAGACCCCCCGCTTGCCGCCATCGTCTCTCCAGCCTTCACGGCGGGGTCGACCTTGTAGGCGTCCAGGTACGGTCCGTGCCAACGCACGAATGCATGCGAGCCGGCGAGTTCGGCCACGGCGCGGAGGGCTTTGTCATCACCGTAGACGAGGTAGGTGTTCTCGGGGATGTAGTCGAGGATCCTGGCGCCGGTGCATTGGAGGGCTGCAAACCATTCGGGCCGGACGGGCCCGCCGAACTGGATCAGGTGGAGGCGCCTCCCCTCGAAGGATCCGCTGGTCAGCCGTGATGGGGATTGCCTGGCCGGCACCGGCGATATGGTCCCCGCGTTAAGGCGGATTGGACTGCCTTCCTTGTTTACAGGCGAGTCCTGTGCACGAAGCGCCACCCCTACGGAGGCCGACAGGAATAAGATCGCAGCAAGGGTAAGGCCCGAAAGCCCATCCAGCCAG
>JAKAJA010000013.1 GCA_021814085.1 Acidobacteriota bacterium
ATATCGTCTTCGGCGACGAGACCCTGCGGGACATGGCCCGCAAGCGGCCGGCCACCCGCCGGGCCTTTCTCCGCGTCAAGGGCGTCGGCGAGACCAAGATGGCTCAGTACGGCGAGCGGTTCCTCGCGTTGATTCGCGATCACGGTTAGCCGCGCCCGCCGGCCACAGGCAAGAGCCCTCCCGAAACCCGGGCCCGGCCTCGTTCTTGGCCGGGTTCCGAGCCCTTACGGCACGGCCCTTGGGAGAGCCTGGCTCCTTGTGGGGTATACTTATGGACGTCCCTTGATGATCTCGACTTGGAGAAACGAATGACTGAACCTACGATCATCTGTCCAAAGTGCAAAACAGAAATCAGGCTCACGGAGTCGCTCGCCGCGCCCCTCATCGAAGCCACCAAGCAGGAGTTCGAGCGGCGGCTGGCGCAGCAGAGCGAGGCCTTCGAGGCGCGGGAAGCGGCCCTGAAAGACCGCGAGGAGGCCCTCTCCAAGGCCAGGGAAACCCTGGACGACCAGGTGGCCCAGAGGCTCAAGTCGGAGCGGGCCAAGATCGCCGCCGAAGAGGCCAAGAAGGCCAAGCAGGCGTCCGCCAATGACCTCGAGCAGAAAACCAAGGAAGTGGGCGAACTCCAGGAGGTTCTCAAGCAGCGCGAGGCCAAGCTGGCCGAGGCCCAGAAGGAGCAGGCGGAGCTGATCCGCAAACAGCGGGAGCTGGACGACGCCAAGCGCGAGCTGGACCTGACCGTGGAGAAGCGCATCCAGGAAGGCCTCACCGCGGTTCGCGGCCAGGCTCGCAAGGAGGCGGAGGACGAGCTCAAGCTCAAGGTCAGCGAGAAGGAGCAGACCATCAGCTCCATGGCCAAACAGATCGAGGACCTCAAGCGCCGGGCCGAGCAAGGGTCCCAGCAGAACCAGGGCGAGGTCATGGAGCTCGAGCTGGAAGCGACCCTCCGCGCCAAGTTCCCGCGAGACCTCATCGAACCCGTCCCCAAGGGCGAGTTCGGCGGCGACGTCCTCCACCGCGTGCTCGGGCCTCTCGGCCAGCCCTGCGGCACCATCCTTTGGGAATCCAAGCGCACCAAGAACTGGACCGACGGCTGGCTCCCCAAGCTTCGCGAAGACCAGCGCGCCGCCAAGGCGGAGGTCGCCATCCTCGTGAGCCAGGCCCTCCCCAAGGACGTGGACACCTTCGCGCTGATGGACGGTGTCTGGGTGACGCACCCCAGGGCCGCCCTTCCCGTGGCCGTCTCTCTGCGCCAGATGCTCGTGGAGGTGGCCGCCGCCAGGCAGTCCGTAGAAGGCCAGCAGTCCAAGATGGAGATGCTCTACGACTACCTTACCAGCGCGAGGTTCCGCCACCGCGTCGAGGCCATCGTCGAAGCCTTCACCACCATGCGCGAAGACCTCGACAAGGAGCGCAAGGTCCTCACCAAGCAGTGGGCCAAACGCGAAGAGCAGATCGACCGCGTCATGCGCTCCACCGTCGGCATGTACGGGGACCTCCAGGGCATCGCCGGGAAAACCGTCCAGGAGATCGAGGGGCTGGACATGAAGGCGCTTGAGACCGGCGAGGAGGCGCCATAACGTTCACTGGCATTCTCGTCCGTCGAGGAGGACACCATGAGCGATGCCAGGCCGGCCATCCCCTTTGAAACAATCGAGAAAAGCATATGGCTGATCCGGGGTCAGAAGATCATCTTGGATGCCGACCTGGCCGCATTGTATGGAGTGGACGGACCTGGAGCCGCTCTTCACCCTTCGGTGGGGCAGGTGGACCGGGAGGATCGGCCTGGACGAGAACAGGCAATGCGGCGCGCGAACCACCTCAAGGCCTTTGCTGACAAGATACCGCGCAGCTATGGCCCGGTCCAGCCCCATTAGGCTATCCTCGGGCGGAGCGCAACGGGGCAGAGGGAGGAAGACTTGATGATCGATTCTAAGGAGATCGTTCCTTACGAGGTGATTGACAGGCGCATTCTCCACCTGCGCGGCCACAAGGTGCTGTTGGACGCCGACTTGGCGGAACTTTATGGCGTGCCAACCAAAGCCTTAAACCAGGCGGTCAAGCGGAATCGCGAGCGCTTCCCAGAGGATTTCGTCTTCCAGCTCGCGGCGGCGGAAAAGGTCCAGGTGGTCACACTCTGTGACCACCTCGCCAGGCTTAAGTACGCGAAGGCCCTCCCCTACGCGTTCACCGAGCACGGCGCGCTCATGGCCGCGAGCGTCCTGAACAGTCCTCGCGCTGTGGAAATGAGCGTCTTCGTGGTACGAGCCTTCGTCCGGCTTAGCCAAGTGCTCGCTACCCACGCGGTCCTCGCGCGCAAGCTTTCCGCCCTTGAAAAACAGTACGACGAACAGTTCAAGGTCGTCTTTGAAGCCATCCGGGCGCTTATGAAAGAGCCCGCAAAGAAGAAAAAGGCCATCGGGTTCGGGGTCAAGGAAGCCAAGGGGAAGTATGGGAAGTAGATCAAGGAGCCCTTCTCCCCCGTTCGCCGGGGCCACCGTTGTCGATTGAGTCGGGACGAAGTCTGTATCATACTTCCCTTTGGTCGGGGAAAAATGGAAAGAGAATCCGAGGCAGTAACTCGGCGGAGGCGTATCGACCCTAAGCTTGCAGCGGGCGGGTGGAACGTCGTTCCGTTTGATCCCGTGATACCAATTCACCATTCACGGGGATCTGCCACCACGGAATACCCAACAGAGAATGGACCCGCCGACTATGCGCTCATCGCCGACGGAAGAATCCTGGGCATCGTCGAAGCCAAGAAACTGACCCTTGGGCCACAGAACGTCCTGACGCAGGCCGAGCGATACGCCCGCGGTCTTCTTGATACTCATTTCAATTTCAATGGCCTTAGGGCGCCCTTCCTATACTCCACCAACGGCGAGGTCATCTGGTTCCACGACGTCCGCCATCCAATGAACCGATCCCGGCGCGTGGCGGGCTTCCACACTCCCGAAGCTCTCGAAGAGATGCTCGCCAAGGATCTCGACGGCGCTTGCCAGGAACTCCTTGCGACCCCAAACGGCCACTACCGCCTGCGCCCCTACCAACGCGATGCCAACGAGGGGATGGAGCGGGCCATTGCCGCCCGCAAGCGTGAGATGCTCGTGGCCATGGCCACGGGGACGGGAAAGACCTTCACGCTGGTGAACGAGATCTACCGTCTCATTAAAGCAGGTGTTGCTAAGCGCGTGCTCTTCCTTGTGGACCGCCGCGCTCTGGCTGCCCAGGCAGTCCGCGCTTTCGCTTCTTTCGACGCCGAACCGAACCAGAAGTTCAACCAGATCTACGAGGTTTACAGCCAGCGGTTTTTTAAGGACGATCTGGACGAGGACGAGAAGTTTGATCCTCAGGTACTTCCTTCTTCCTACCTGCTCTCACCCAATCTCGGCCTTGCTTTCGTGTACGTCTGCACCATCCAGCGCATGGCCATCAACCTCTTCGGGCGCAACGCCGTCTTTGCCACGGGTGACGAAGAGGTGGACGAGGACGCGGATAAGCTCGATATACCGATCCACGCCTTCGATCTTATCGTGGCCGACGAGTGCCACCGGGGGTACACGTCCGGTGAGGAGGCCGTCTGGCGCGATACTCTCAACCACTTCGACGCCATCAAGATCGGGCTCACCGCTACCCCCGCGTCTCACACCACCACTTACTTCAAAGAAATCGCCTACCGGTACGAGTTCAACCGCGCCGTCCGAGAAGGCTTTCTCGTGGATTACGACGCGGTGTCCATCAAGTCCGATGTGCGGATGAACGGCGTCTTTCTCAGCGAGGGCGAGCGGGTAGGCCTCGTGGACCCTGAATCGGGCCGGGAGCGCCTGGACCACCTGGAGGACGAGCGCGAGTTCGCCCCCGCCGAACTGGAACAGAAGGTCACCTCACCCGACAGCAACCGGAAGATTCTTGAGGAGATCAAGAGATACGCGGACGAGCATCAAGCGCAGTTTGGCAGGTTCCCCAAGACGCTCATCTTCGCGGCCAACGACTTGGCCCACACGTCCCACGCGGACCAACTCGTGGACACGGCCCGGGATGTCTTCGGCCAGGGTGACAGCTTCGTCCAGAAAATCACGGGCCGAGTTGACCGCCCTCTCCAGCGCATCCGGGAGTTCCGAAACCGGAAACAGCCGGGCGTGGTGGTCACCGTGGATTTGCTCTCCACCGGGGTGGACATTCCCGATCTCGAATTCATCGTGTTCCTGCGCACCGTCAAATCCCGCATTCTCTTCGAGCAGATGATGGGCCGAGGGACCAGGAAGGGCGCACTCTACCCCGATAAGTCTCATTTCACGGTCTTCGACTGTTTCGATGGAACGCTGCTTGAATATTTCCGCAAGGCTACGGCCATTACGGCGGATGCCCCCCTCAAGGAAACCCGCACGATCCACGAAATCATCGAGAATATTTGGGCGAACCGCGACAGGGATTACAACGTACGGTGCCTGGTTAAGCGCCTCCAGCGTGTCGCCAAGGAGATGTCGGGGGATGCGCGTGAGAAGTTCGCCCCCTACTTTGAAGAGGGAGACGTGGGCCGATTCGCATCCGAGCTCCCGGAACGCCTCCGGAAGGATTTCACGGGCGTCATGGGGTTCCTGAGAGACCCCGTGTTTCAGGACTTGCTCGTGAACTACCCGCGGCCGAAACGAACTTTCCTCGTGGCCTACGACACAGTAGACACGGTGGCCAGCTCGTGGCAGGTCAAGGGGACCGACGGTGCCCTGCTTAAGCCCGAGGACTACCTCACGGCTTTTGCCCGCTTCGTGAAAGAGAACAAGGACCAGGTGGAAGCCCTGACCATCCTCCTCGAACGGCCAAAAGAGTGGGGGAGCCAAGCCCTACTGGACCTGCGCAAGAAGCTGGCGACTGCTCAGGAAGGGTTCACCGAATCGAATCTTCAGCGGGCCCACGAACGGTGTTACCACAAAGCGCTCGCGGACATCATCTCCATGGTCAAGCACGCCGCCCACGAGACTGAACAGCTCCTCACCGGCGAGGAACGGGCGGATCTTGCCATACAACGTGCAACGAAGGGGGCTTACTTAACCCAGGACCAACAGCAATGGCTCGGATGGATCAAGGCCCACCTCGCTGTAAACCTCTCCATTGATAAAGACGACTTCGACACCATGCCAGTCCTTCAAAACCACGGCGGGTGGGGGCAGGCGAATAGAGCGTTTCAGGGACAACTCGAAGGACTTATTCAGAAACTCAATGAGGCGGTGGCTGCATGAATGACATCGTAGGCAAGCTCTGGGGGTTCTGTCATACGCTCCGGCATGACGGGGTGGATTACGGGGACTATATCGAGCAGATCACCTACCTGCTCTTCCTGAAGATGGCGGACGAGCGGGGGGTGGAAGTTCCAAAGGGGTGCTCTTGGCCTGCCCTGTCGGCGCTTTCGGGCACGAAGCTCACAGATGGCTATGTGGACATTCTCCGGCGCCTCGGCAAGGAGCAGGGCATGCTGGGGGACATCTTCGCCCAAGCGCAGTCGCGCTTCACGAATCCGGTAAACCTCAAGAGGCTCATCGGCCTCATTGACGAGACCGAGTGGACCGCCCTCGACATGGACGTGAAGGGGGAAGCCTTCGAGGGCCTCTTGGAGAAGGCCGCGAGCGAGGGCAAGAAGGGTGCGGGGCAATACTTCACGCCGCGCCTCCTTATCAAAGCCATCGTCCGGTGCATCCAACCCGACCCGAGGACGCACCGGGAGTTCACCGTCTGCGACCCGGCCTGCGGCTCGGGCGGCTTCCTCGTATGCGCCTACGAGTGGCTCCTGGAGCAGACCAAGGGCGGGGCACTTGAGCGGGAGGTGGCCAAGCGGATCAAGAACAAGACCTACTATGGCCAGGACCTTGTACCGCGACCGCGTCGGCTTGCGCTCATGAACCTCTTCTTGCACGGCCTGGAGCCGGTCATTGGTTTGGGCGACTCCATCTACGAGGCCTACTCGGGCCAAAAGCATGACGTAATCCTGACTAATCCCCCTTTCGGCACCAAAGGCGCCAATCAAGCCCCTGAACGGGAGGATTTCGTCGTCTCCACGAGCAACAAGCAGCTCAACTTCATCCAGCATGTGATAACAATTCTCAAGCCGGGCGGGCGGGCCGCAGTAGTCGTGCCCGACAACTGCCTCTTTGCGGACCAGGCTGGGGAGGTCTTCAAAATCCTCACGGAGGACTGCGACCTCCACACGGTCCTGCGCCTACCCAATGGGACCTTCACGCCTTACAGCCCAGGCACCAAGACCAATGTGATCTTCTTCACCAAAGGCCCACGCACCGAAACCACCTGGATCTACGACGCCCGGACCAATGTGCCCCACATTACCAAGAAGGACCGGCCCCTGACAGTGGAGCACTTCGCCGAGTTCGAGAAGTGCTTCGGGAAAGACCCAAACGGACGGGCCAAGCGGAAGGAGAAGGATTCCAAGGACGACCGCTGGCGCCCCTTCCACATCAGCGAAGTGAAGGCGCGGGCCTACAAACTTGATGGCCTCAAGTGGCTCAAGGACGACTCACTGGACGATCCCGACAACCTCCCCGAGCCCGAAGAGCTGGTCACCGACGCCATTGAGGAACTCCGAGCCGCAACCGAAGACCTCAACGCCGTCCTTGCCCTTCTTGAAAACGGCGCCGCCGAGGAGTTGCCCCAGGTCGCGGAGAAGCCCCGTGCCTACAAAACGCGCTGAGCCCCAATGGCCCGTCTACCGTGAAGACGACGACCTGCCTGAGGGGTGGGTAGAGGCTCCACTTGCAGAGGTCCTACAAATAGTTCCCAACTTCGATCCAAAGACCGAACCCGATAGGCAGTTCGTGTATGTGGATATAGGTTCCATTGATAATGGCTCGTTCTCGATCGCTGAGCCAAAGCAGTTTCTTGGCAGGAATGCCCCGTCGCGGGCTCAAAGACCCATTGAGCCTAATGATGTCCTCTTTTCGAATGTGCGTACTTACCTCCGCAATATCGCCCTCGTCCCTAGGGAACCCAAGGCAGATCTCTGCTCGACAGGTTTCACTGTAATGAGAAGCAACGGGGCCGTTGAACCGAGATTCCTTTTCCTCCAGGTGCTTTCGGATGGCTTTCTGAATGCCGTTACTCCTGAACAAACCGGTAGCCAATATCCAGCAACGAGTGATTCCGCCGTTCGCAAGGCTCCATGCCTGATCGCCCCCTTGCCAGAGCAGCGCCGAATCGTGGGGCAGGTGGATGCCCTCCTCGCCCGCGTGAACGCCGCCCGCGCCCGCCTCGCCCGTGCCCCTGCCCTCCTCAAAACCTTCCGCCAAGCCGTCCTCTCCGCCGCCTGCTCTGGCAAGCTAACCACCGAGTGGCGGGAAACCCATCCCGTAACCGAATCGACCAACAAACTACTCAATCGCCTTCGGTCTGAACGTGAGGAGCAGTGGCAACGGCGGAATCCCCAGCGAAAGTACCATTCGCCCGAGCCTCTTGCCGAGGAGGAGCTACCGTCAATCCCAGAAACTTGGGCGTGGACGAACTTTGATCACTGCGCATGGGAGATAACGGTAGGACACGTTGGACCGATGAAGAATCGGTACGTCGAACAAGGCATACCTTTCCTCAGGAGTCAGAATGTCCGTCCTCTTCGTTTCGAACCAGCCGGGCTAGTCTTCATCGATTCAGTCTTCCACAGTAGCTTGCGCAAGTCAGCACTTGTGGGCAACGAGATTCTGGTGACTCGATCCGGGGCAAACACTGGCGACTGTTGTGTCTACCCGAAAAATGGGGGGGAAGCGAATTGCGCCGACTTGGTTGTGACGCGACCATTGTCTGGGCTGATTCCGACCTACGGCGCCATTTATGTTTCGTCGCCAGAGGGGCAAGCCCGGATTGTGCTACGCGAGACGGGCATGGCTCAGCCGCACTTCAATATCGGAGCTATGCGTGTCAAGGCATTTCCCCTTCCCCCAGTTGACGAACAGCAAGAAATCGTCCGCCGGGTAGAATCCCTCTTCGCCATGGCCGATGACATCGAGGCAAGGATGGCGGCTGCCCAGAAGCGCGTCGAGGCCCTCACCCAAGCCATCCTCGCCAAAGCCTTCCGCGGCGAACTCGTCCCTAACGAAGCCGCCCTCGCCCGCGCTGAGGGCCGCTCTTACGAATCCGCCGCCGAGCTTCTCGCTAGACTCACGAGTAAAAGGGACGCTGCGAACCTACAAGCAAGAAAGAATCGGGGGTAAGCCATGGCTGGAGCAATCACACACCTATTGATAGCCGAAGAAGCGATGGCCCGGTTCGATGCCGGTTCCCCGCTAAGAGAGATTATGAATAAGAATAAGCCCTTCCTACTATTGGGCGCCGTGAGCCCTGACTTGCCCTATGCGAGCCTTCAGGGCATTTGGGCCGACCGGATGCATTACGACAAGACGAACGAGGTGCCATTGATCTGTGCCGTCAATGTCGGATGCGGGGTGCATGGCGGGAAGGCCAGCCTGGATTCGCAGGCGGCGTGGATCGCCGGGTACGTATCGCATTGTGTGGCGGATGCCACCATCCATCCTATCGTGCAGAGGATTGTGGGACCTTATCACGCCGATCCGGAAACGCACCGTCTATGCGAGATGACCCAAGACAGTCTTCTTTACTCCGAACTAAGAGGGGCGTCCCTTCGCGATGCGCAGTTTACCGATCAGCTTCGGAAATGCAAGCCCAAAGAGGTTGTCCACGGGATTCTAGACAATTGGGTGAACGCCCTCCACATCGTTCACGGAGACCGCAAGCCGTGGCCCGACACGGACCTTTGGTTTGCGATTTACACCAAGCTTTTGGACGCGGCTACGGACGGGGACCTTCTTCTGAAGCTTTCTCGCGCAATAAGGCCCATGGAAGGCTACATGTATTTCGCTGCCGATCGAATTCGGAACCTGAGAAGCAAGGAAGCCCAAGAGTACTACGAGGAAGTAAAGCTACCTACCCAGCCAGAAAGCGCGGGGAAGTTCAGAATCGAAGGATTTGAACGAGCCATCAACAATCTCCTGCCGATTTGGTCTGATCTATGGGAGGCAATTGACACCGCGAAGCAATTCGGGCGCGAGTTGGACAAGTACGCGCTAAAGCAAAGCTTGAAGAACTGGGACCTCGATACAGGTGCCGACATGGGCCTGTGGGACGCAAGAGTTACCGCTTGGCAGGCTTGAGGATAGCCCAGTAGCCTCCGGAGTTGCCTTTTAGGCCAAAGCCGTAGCCCGAGCTAAAGGCCGTCCCTACGAATCCGCCGAGGGATTGTTTGACAGGCTAATGCAAGAGCGGGGAGTCAAACAGGTTGGAGGGCGACGAGAGAAACGGCGCTAGTACCGCCAGCCCTCCGATGCAAGCGCCTCTCGAATGGAAGCGCATCTCACCCCGAAATGACCACATACGGCGGGGATATTCGCCGCGTTGGGTTTGGGACTCTCTTCCGTGACCACGATGCCCCCGCTGGTCATCCCGCGAGCAACTAGCCACGGGTCTGCGACGTCGCCACCCCTGAGAAGCTGCTTCTTGCCGATGAGTTGCTGAAAATGGCGGACTTGAAAAATCCTGGTCACGCATGCCATCTCTTGTTCTGTAGGCTTGGAGAAGATCTGGTGGCAGGTGTGCAGCCAATGCTCGAGGTGGGCACTGGTATTCTGCGCTTCCAGCTCCTTGCGAACTGCCCAGACCGACATCAGACGGCCAGATTCGACAAGCCCGTTGAAGTGATTCCAGAAGGAAGGAAACGTGTCGGGATAGTAATTGCCTGTCACGCGGAAGGAGTTGGTGTCAAAGACATAAATGGGCTTTGGGTCAGCGTTGCCCGACAACAAACGCCTCCAACTTGCCAATGTAGCGTGCTTTGATGCTCAGGTGGTCCGCCAATTGAGTGAGGGTGATCATGCCAGCGGCATAGCGGGAAAAAGCTAGGTGCAAGAAGCCTTGGCCAAGGTAGGATGCTTGCGTGGCGTAGTAATTGCCGCCGCCCTCGCTCCCTCTGGCGGGTTCGCGGTTCCACTTGGCCGTGAGGCGCTGATAAGTGTCTGTCCCTAAAAGGCGGTGATCCAGCATGCGACGAAGGATGACTTCTTTGCTCACCGAGTAGCGACGTGCAACATCGCCAATAACAGCCTCGTCAATGCCCCTATCGAGTTGTGACCAGGGCAGGCTATCCTCAGGAACTAGGAGATCGGCCGTGAATCGGTTGCAGGCAATTTCAAGCTCTTTCGCCTCTCCTTGAAACCGATCGACAAATCCCGCGTCCTCCTTACTAACCGTGCTGACTCCATGAAGGAGGTGGCCCAGCTCATGAAATATAGTGAAAATTTGCCGGGTAAAAGCTGTGCCATTGTTCAGCATGATGATGGGAAACTCTTCATCAAAGAGGCAGAAGCCCGAGACCTCTTTCTGCTTAAACGAGCGCTTGAACACATAGACACCCGCGGATTCCACGGCATTCCGCCAGGCCTTTAGTGCCATATCGGTGTCGGTCCAGGCCCATTGCTGATCAAGGCTTATCTCCAGAAAAGCCCGCACCGCCTCAGCCAGGCGTAGCGGGTCCGCTCCCCGCTCAACCCTGATTTTTCGCGTGATTAAGCGGTCCGAGGGATTCTTGCCGTTAGAGAGTTCTCTCAGGGACTCCATGTAGGCATAGGCGTCCCGGATGGCGAAGCGCGTATCTGGAGCTAGAGACAAGATGTCGAAATCAGGAAGGGTTCTGAATTCGCTTTGCGGCAATGGCTCGTCGGGCGGCTCGGGAAAAAAGAACAACGCTACCGGGCGATGGTAAACATGCTCCGCCAGACTTTCCAATTGAGAATAGGTTGGGGAAAGTTGGCCCCTTTCCCAGGCGGTGAGGTCGTCGGGAGATTTTCCGATTCGGGCCGCGGCCTCCTCAACGGACAGCCCGGCTCGTTCACGAGCCCACGTAAGGACCTGGGGGGTGAGGGAGGTCGCCCGCTCGCTCATGGGAATAGCTTACACCGCATTTAGGTCACCGGGCTACCTCTTTTGGTCTCCCTCTTGAAGTAGAGAAATGGTGAGATACTGTCGCTGCGGCTATTCTATCGGTGGGAAGAGACGCGAATGGTCATTCGGAGGAGGCCTCATGGACAACAACCTGGGCCGCTTAGAGCGGGTAAGTCTTCGCAAGGTCTGGGCGAGTGAATCAGGGCACTTCACGCCTTGGCTGGCGCAGGAGGAAAACCTTAAGCTTCTTGGGGATGCCGTCGGCATCGAGCTGGAGCTGGAGACCCAGGAGAAGGACGTGGGTCCGTTCCGGGCGGACATCCTGTGCAAGAACACCCTGGACGACTCTTGGGTTCTCATCGAGAACCAGCTCGAACGGACCGACCACGGCCACCTCGGACAGCTTCTTACCTACGCGGCGGGGCTCGAAGCCGTTGCCATTATCTGGGTGGCGGAGCGGTTCACCGAAGAGCATCGAGCGGCTCTGGACTGGCTCAATGAGAAGACCGGGGAAGGGGTTAACTTCTTCGGCCTTGAGGTGGAGTTGTGGCGGATTGGGGATTCGTCCATCGCTCCCAAGTTCAACACCGTGTCCAAACCGAACGATTGGACCAAGCGCGTACAGAGCGCCGCAAGCAACAGCGGGGAGCTCTCATCCCACAAGCAGGCCCAGCTCAAGTTCTGGATCGCCTTCAAGGAGTACATGGAGGAGAGCAGTTCCATCACATGCCATAAGCCCGCACCCCAACACTGGCTCAATAGTTCCATCGGACGCAGCGGCTTCCACCTGAGTTCCGTCGCGTCCTACTGGGACTCGACCACCAACGCCAAGGGCCCGGAACTTCGGGTGGACTTGATCCTCACTGGCCCCTTGTCCAAGGAGCACTTCGCCGCCCTGGATCGTGACAGGGAAACCATCGAGCGGGAGATCGGCCAGAACGTCTATTGGCACAACCCCGAGAATGCCCAGATGTGCCGCATCTACGTGCGCCAGTCTACCAACTGGCTCGATGAGGCCCAATGGCCTGCACAGCAGGATTGGCTCCGCAGGCAGCTCGAGCTCTTTACCAAGGTCTTCGAGGCGAGGATCAAGCGGCTCTGACCCCGAGCTCCCGGGCAACGGGAGCATCGCAGGCGAGGCGACGAGTCATTTTTCCATGGCGACGAGCCATTCCGACGAGGCTACGAGTCATTTTCCCAAGCCGACGAGCCATTCCGACAAGCCGACGAGCTTTCGTGAACTACGTGCCTAGGTTTGCGGCGCACCTCCCGGGGCGGGCCCGCGTTTCCACCGAACTGCACCGGGAATGGTGGACCCCAGCTGGGCCAAACGGCTTAACCCCCCGGCATTAGGGTCTGCCATCGCGCTTGAACGGGTTCATCCGACGGGAATGGGGCATACCCGCGTGATGAAACGGGCCATTCTCGTGGGAATGGGGCATACCCGCGTGATGAAACGGGTCATTCCCGTAGGAATGCGGTATACCATCGCGATGGAACGGGTCATTCCCGTGGGAATGGAGCATACCAGCACGCCTGGACGGGTCATTCCCGTGGGAATGCGGCATACCATCGCGCTTGGACGGGTCATTCCCGGGGGAATGCGGCATACCATCGCGCTTGGACGGGTCATTCCCGTGGGATTGTGGCGATTTAGGCGGCTTGGACGGCGCAATCCCGCCGGAAGGCTCCGAGGGCTCCGGCGTAGGCGGCGAAATGTTCCGAGATCTTCCAACCGGACCCCGCTCTGGTCCGTCCAACTGCGGCCGTGGTGAGGCAATCAAGAAACGTGGTACAAAGAACAGGGGGTACCAAGGCCAGGAGGGCGTTTCAATCGGATCAAGGACGGCGTGCCGTCCGCTTGTTCTCAGGGGGGAAGCCATGACAAACCGCGCGTTAAGGTTTGCGTTGACGAGTCTCGCGGCGCTCGCGCTGGCGGGCGCGGCGGCCCTGGCCGGCGAGGGGCCAGCCTCGGGGGCCGCGGAGGCGGCGGCGTCCAGCCCTCCGGCCCCTCGCACCCTGGCGTACTTCGCGAACTACAGGCACGACGCGACGCTCATGGCGGATCTGGGCATGCTCATGGACGCCTGCCAGAAGGGCCACATGACGCACGTCATCGTGGGGCTCTTCCACTGCGATTGGCTGAACCGGCCCGAGGGCAAGGGCGCATGCGTCTCCCTGAACGGCCTCCTGGAGAACCCGCCGCCCGGGGATAGCCTCATGATCGCCACGGGCATCAACGACAGCGGCTGGATCGTCGGGCAGACCCTCGGGGGCAAGCCTTTCCTGCTCGTGCCGATGAATGAGGGGGACGAACCGACGCATTGACAGGAAGGGGCAACGCCCATATTCTATCTATCTTCTGTTCAAAGCCAAGCCGCGGCCCGAGGTCGGCTCGGACAACGCATGGACCGGCGACGGCGTGATCTTCGCGCCTTGGACGTTTGGGTGAATTCTGCCTTGGCCTGAATCAAGGGGGGGACATGAGAAGGATACGTGTTGCTGCATGGATGGTAATGGGTTCGCTGTTTCTGTGCTCCACGCCTTTCCTGGGTGAGACGCCCGCGGTGCGCGGCGAGTCGGGGCTGATCCCCAACTCCAAGATCGACGCCTTCAAGCGGGCTCTCGAAAAGCGCGGGTTCGCCGTGACGGAGAAGAGCTTCCGGCCCGCCGACGTGGTCTACCTCTGCTGCAACGGGTACATTCAGAGCTGCTACGGCAACAACGCCGGCGCCCCCTATCTCACCTTCACCAGCAAGCAGGGCACCATCGACGTCCCCGAAGAACAGCTCATGGGAGAGCAGGACGCCATGGTCCTGGTGGGCAAGACTCCTCCCCCCGTGAAGTACTTCAGCTACCGGAGCTACCTCTTCTCGCGGTACGATCCCGTGAATCCCGACCGGGACATCCTCTTCCTGAGCCTCGGCGACACGATCAACGTGGACACCATCAAGACCGGCGCCCCTCAAGGTACGAAACCCTTCGGCCAGTCGGTGATCGTCGTGTCCACCCCGGACCAGACCACCGATTCCCTGGTGAAGGCGGCGGCGGAGGATGCGGGCTTTCCGGGGGGGATCGTAAACACCGACGTGATCCCCGCCAGCATCACCCAGCTCGGCCAGCAGGAGCCGGCCGACCACTTCGTGCTCCTCCACCGCCTCATGCTCCCCCTTCCCGGCCACGAGAGCGAGGTGCAGGCCTACATGGACTCGCCGCCCTACCGCGCCTTCAAGATCACCCCCGCCGGAACCTCGCGGCCGCCCAAGCCCTTCCCCATGCCCAAGCTCACGCCGCGGGGAACCGGAACTAACGAGATGGACTACATGCCGAGCCTGCAGGCCCTGCGGGCCGCCATCCTCGCGCACTATCCCGGCGCGGCCACCCAGGACCTGACCACGGGCATCTGGATCAACGAGGGCATGGACGGCCTTCAGCGCAACGCCAACCTGCTGGGAGAAGTCCGCGACACCACCTACCTCTCCACTTCGAACTTCACGCTGGCGGACGATCCCAACCAGTTCGTCATCGTGTACGGCCTCAATCACGACCTCACCAAGAAGGCGACCTACTCCAACTTCAGCGTCTACGGCGATACGCTGAAAGTCGGCATCACGGGCAAGAGCAGCCCCGACCTCTACAACTCCGCCTGCGGCCTGATTCCCGGCGATCCGAACCAGGACAAATTCTATGTCTTCAAGGTGGCGCGGGAGTGCGGCGGCGACCCGTCGATTCCCTGC
>JAKAJA010000393.1 GCA_021814085.1 Acidobacteriota bacterium
GGCCTCCGCGGTGATGCCCACCACGTTGGGGTTGATGGCCGGCCGGTACAGGAGGATGAAGTGGTCCACCAGGAGGGGGATGTCCTCCTTCCGGTCGCGGAGGGGGGGGAGGGGGATCGTGACCACGCTGAGCCGGTAGTAGAGGTCCTCGCGGAACCGTCCGGCGGCGATTTCCTGCTCCAGATTCTTGTTGGTGGCCACCACCACCCGGACGTCGAAGTTCATGGTCTGGGTGCTGCCCAGGCGCCTCACCTGGCCGTCCTGCAGGGCCCTGAGGAGCTTCATCTGGATGGAGGCCGGCGCATCGCCGATCTCGTCCAGGAAGAGGGTCCCCCCGTGGGCCTCCTCGAAAAGGCCCTTCTTCGCCGAGGTCGCTCCGGTGAATGCCCCCTTTTGAAACCCGAAGAGCTCGCTCTCCAGGAGGGTCTCGGGAACGGCGCCGCAATTGATGGGCACGAATGCACTGCCGCAGCGGGGGCTCAGGGTGTGAATGGCCCGGGCCACGACCTCCTTGCCCGTTCCGCTCTCCCCCGTGAGGACCACGGGCACCTCGCGGTTGGCCACGAGGCCCACCATGTAGAGGACCTCCTTCATCTTCCGGCTCTCGCCGATGAGGTCGGGGGGACGCGCCGCCTGGGAGAGCTGGTGCCGGAGGTCCTGCACTTCCTCCTGGAGCCTGTAGTGCTCCAGGGCCTTGGCCACTTTGATCTTCAGTTCCTCGGGAAGGACGGGCTTGGTGATGTAGTCGGAAGCCCCTGCCTTCATGGCCTTCACGGCCGTATCGATGGACGCGAAGGCCGTCACCATGAGGGTGACGATGGCGGGGTTGTATGCCTTCACCGCCTGGGTGAGGGCCAGCCCATCCATGCCCGGCATGATGAGGTCCGTGATCAGGAGGTGCACGGGTTCTTTGGCGATGATGCCGAGGGCTTCCTGTCCGTTGCTCGCGGTGAGAATCCGGTAGCCTTCTCCTTCCAGGTATCTGGCCAGGATTCGCAGGGTGTCCGGATCGTCGTCCGTCAGCAGGAGCGTGGGGCTCTCGGGCATGGCCACCCTCTCAGTCTGCGGCGAGTATAAGACCGATACCGATGGGTGACAAGGTTGCCCGAGAGGGTCCCGGAGCCTTGACGCACTGGCGTTATGCCAAGTTGAATTCAAACGATGATGTATTCTGATGTCACCGTAGGCCGGGATACAAATCCCGTCCTCGCGAGGATCGGTATCCTCGCCTGCGTTTTCGCGCATTCATGATCGCAACTTGGAATTACGCGAACCCCAGGGACATCTTCGCTTCCAGGCTCATCATCTCCGGTGACCAGGGCGGCGACCAGACGAGGTTCATCTTGGCCCTCTCCACGCCGGGCACCTTCAGAAGCTCGTTCTGGGCCTGGAAGAGGAGTTGGTCCGCCACGGGACAGCCGGGGGATGTCATGGTCAAGTCCACGTCCGCCTGGCCCGATTCCACGGTGACCTTGTAAATGAGCCCGAGGCTAACGATATCCAGGCCGAGTTCGGGGTCCACCACCTTGCCCAGGGCCTCGTAGCAGGCCTCCTCCATGGAATCGTGTGAACTTTCGGCATCGCTCATGGTCACCTCCAAGAAAGCCTAACGGGACGGTCCGGCTGGCCATTCCCCTTCGCCCCACGGCGTCCCTCTGTTACCATGACACCTGGAGGTGATCGTGTCCAGGCTTTCGACCGTGGTGATCGTCGGCAGGCCCAACGTGGGGAAATCCACCCTTTTCAACAGGCTTCTGGGGAGGCGCAAGGCCCTCGTTCACGATATGCCCGGGGTCACCCGAGACCGCAACGCCGCGGTCGTTCACCACGAGGGACGGACCTTCCAGCTCGTGGACACGGGAGGCCTCCTGGGAGCCACGGAGGATCCCCTCATCTCCCTCGTGGAAGAGCAGGTTCAGGTGGCCATCGACGGGGGCGACAAGGTCCTCCTCGTGGTGGACGCCCAGCAAGGGCTCATCCCCTTGGAGAGGGAGTTCGCCTCCCGCCTCAGGAAGCTTGGCAAACCCATTGCCCTGGTGGTCAACAAGGTGGACACGGACGGCCATCAGCCTCGCTCCGCCGAGTTCCACGCCCTCGGCATCTCGCCCGTCTTCTCCGTCTCATCCGAGCACGGTGGCGGGTTTGAGCCACTCTGGGACTACATCCTGGAAGGGATCCCCATTGAGGACGAGGAGGAAGAGGAAGGGCCGGGCATCGTGGCGGAAGGCGCGCCCATCAAGGTGGCCATCGTGGGCCGCCCCAACGTGGGCAAATCCTCGCTCCTCAACCGCATCCTGGGGGAGGACCGGGCCCTCGTCTCGGACATCCCCGGCACGACGAGGGACCCCATCGATTCTCCCCTGACCTTCAAGGACCAGAACTTCCTCCTCGTGGACACGGCGGGAATCCGGCGGCACAGCAAGACGGGGCCTGGAGCCGAGATCCTCTCGGTGATCCTGGCCAGGCGCAGCCTGGAACAGTGCCATGTGGCCCTCCTTGTGGTGGACGCCTCCCAGCCCCCGGGCCATCAGGACGCGCACATCGCGGGGCTCATCGAGGCGGCCCGGCGCGGCATCGTCCTGGTGTTGAACAAGTGGGACCTCGTGAAAGGGGAAACGCAGGCCAAGGAAGTGGAGGAGCTGTTCCGGGAAAAGATGGCCTTCATGGACTACATGCCCATCGTCAGGATCTCGGCCCGCTCCGGGCGCGGCACCGACAAGATCCTCCCCGCCGCGGCCAGGGTTTACCGCAACTTTGCCCGCCAGCTGCCTACGGCGGCGCTGAACAAGACCCTGGCCCAGATCGTCAACAAGATTCCCCCGCCCACGATCCAGGGCAAGGAGCTCAAGCTTCGGTACGCCACGCAGTCGGGCCAGGCCCCTCCCATCCTCACCGTCTTCACCAACTCCAAGGTGCCCCCGCCCCTCACCTACGCCCGCTTCCTCAAGAAGCAGCTGCGCCTATGTTACGACCTGGAGGGCTCGCCCCTCATCCTGAAGTTCAGGAAGGAGTGAGGAGGCAGGAGGCAGGCGCACCAGGCCCCGTGACTGTCATTGCGAGGAGGCCGAAGGCCGACGCGGCAATCCCGATGTTCACGGCGAGACTGCTTCGTTGCTGCGCGCCTCGCATTGACAGAATGGGCGTCTCGCGTCTTGCGTCTAGCGTCT
>JAKAJA010000014.1 GCA_021814085.1 Acidobacteriota bacterium
TCCGATCTGAGGACAACCCAAAGAAGCCGGCGAAGGTGGAGTCGGTGAGGATTGATTTGGAGGGGTTCGAGCAGAGGGTGGTTCTCCTCCCGCCGCAGACGGGCAACTACTCCGACCTCCAGGCCTTGGCGGGGAAGGTGTTCTACATCAACCTCGGGCTCGCCGGGAGCGGCGGCGAGGACTACAAGACCCCCCTCCAGTACTACGACCTCAAGGAGCGGGAAGAGAAAACCGTTCTGCCCGATGCGGCCGGATACACCATCGCGGCGGGCGGCGAGAAGATCCTCGTTCAGGTCAAGAAAGACTTCGCCATCGTGGAGGCCAAGGCCGACCAGAAGGCGGACAAGAAGGTGGACACCTCGGCCCTCGAAATGACCGTGGATCCCCGGGCCGAGTGGAAGCAGATCTTCACCGACGCCTGGCGATTCGAGCGCGACTTCTTTTACGACCCCGGCATGCACGGGGTGAACTGGGCCGAGATGCGGACGCGCTACGGGAATCTCATCGGTCAGTGCGCCACGCGCTCGGACGTGAACTACGTCCTGGGTGAGCTCATCTCAGAGCTCAACTCCTCCCACACCTACCGCGGCGGCGGCGACCTGGAGGAGCCCCTCAAGCGCGGGGTGGGCCTCCTGGGGGTGGACTACGCCCTGGAGAACGGCGCCTACCGCATCAAAAAAATCTACGAAGGGGCCCCCTGGGACGCGGAGGCCCGCTCGCCCCTGAAGGAGCCCGGCATCAACGTCAGGGAAGGAGACTACCTCCTGGCCGTCAACGGTGTCCCCGTGGACACGAGCAAGGACCCGTGGGCCGCCTTCCAGGGCCTCTCGGAGAAAACCGTGTCCCTCACGGTGAACGACAAGCCCGGCATGGCGGGCGCACGGCGCGTGGTCGTCAAGACCCTGGACGACGAGGGCCGGCTCCGGCACCTGGCCTGGGCCCAGGCCAACAGGGAGGCCGTGTCCAAGGCCTCCGGCGGGAAGCTGGGCTACATATACGTCCCCGATACGGGAACCGACGGGCAGGACGAGCTCTACCGCCAGTTCATGGGCCAGTTCACGAAGCAGGGCCTGGTCATCGACGAGCGCTTCAACAGCGGCGGCCAGATCCCAGACCGGTTCATCGAGCTCCTCAACCGGCCCATCCTCAACTACTGGGGCGTGCGCGACGGCATGGACTGGCAGTGGCCGGAGTTCGCCAACGCCGGCCCCAAGGTCATGCTCATCAACGGCTGGAGCGGCTCCGGCGGCGACTGCTTCCCCCTCTACTTCCGCATGGCCAAGCTCGGCCCCCTCGTGGGCCGGCGCACCTGGGGCGGCCTCATCGGCATCTCGGGCTCCCCGAGCCTCGTGGACGGCGGAGTCGTCACGGTGCCCACCTTCGGCATGTACTCCACGGAGGGCAAGTGGATCGTGGAGGGCCACGGCGTGGACCCCGACATCCCGGTGGACGACGATCCCTCCCTCATGGCGAAGGGTGACGACCCCCAGCTCGACAGGGCCATCCAGGAAGCCATGCGCCTCCTCCAGGAGCGCCCCCCGGTGAAGCCCGCCAAGCCCGCGTACGAGAACAGGGCGGGGAAATAAAGGAACGGGAGAAGGGGAGAACGGGAGAAGGAGAGAAGGAAAAAAGGAGACAGGAGATGAAAAGAAACATCGCGGCTGCTGCTGCATTCATTCTGATCCTGCCCATGCGGTCCATCGTGGCGCAGGGGACGGCGAAGCACGCGGTCACGCCGGAAGAGCCGGTGGACGCGAACGGCAAGGAAGGGACTCGCCGAAAAGCCGGCTGACAAGATCATACGGAACACAAGGCCACAAGGGGCACCGACCGGTGCCCCTTGTTCTGTGCTTGGGGCAGTGGTGCTATGCTCATGATATAGACATCCGCCGCGCCCATACGTCATGACGATTATCGGGGGGTCCCATGGCTGACGTACACGTGTCCTGGTGGAAGCGAGCCTTTAAGATCCTGTTCAAAGGTCTGTGCATCGCCGCCGTCCTCATCGCCGCCTCCTACGCGGTCCTGAGCTGGATGGCGGTTCGGAAGGAGAAGGCCGAGATGGCCCTCTGGTCCCAGGCGGGTCGCCCGCTGGACACCTTCTTGGCGAGCCTTCCCGTGACAGAGCCCAACGACACGGCCAAGGCCCTCGATGGGCTGGCTGAGAAGCTGGGATTGGGGAAGGCTGACAAGACGGGGCCTTGGAAGAGCGTCGCGGAACCCCTGGGCAACTACCTCAAAGAGGCCCTGGAGAAGACGGCGGGGCCGGGGATGCCTCCCCCCGAAGCGGTGGCCAAGTTTCTGCGGGACCAGGCCCCGGTCATCGCGGGGGTGCGCAGACTCCTCCTTGAGAATCCACCCCCTGTCTGGAAACAGACCAACAAGGGATTTGCGGATGCGTCCCTACCGAACCTCCTCCAGACCCTGAATCTGGAGAAGGTCCTCGCGACCGACGCCCTCGCCGCGGTGAGCCGGGGTGAGCGCGATCTTGCCCTGGAGGACCTCGATGCCGGTTGGCGCCTCTGCGATGCCCTGAACAAACGCCCCGAACTCATATCCGCCCTCGTCACAATCGCCATGGTCCGTATGCCCGTTGGGGTTCTGCGGTTCGTGGACGACGTCCCGGCCAAGTGGCAGGATCGTTTGAAAGCTTACGTCCCCCGGAGCGGCCTAGGGCGGGCCTACCAGTTCGAGGCCTGTTTCCTCTTCGAGATGGCCCGGACGGGGACCGCGGATTGGGCGTTCGGTTCGAAGCCCACTTGGATTCAGCGGTTCGTCGCCATGTTGAGCCGTCCTTACGTCCGGCTCTGTCTTGCCGATGGGGCGAGGATCGAGCTGGAGATGGTGAAGGCAGCCGAAGCCTCGGGACCCTGTCCGGAGGGCCTGGAGGCCGAAATGTCGGATATTCTGGCCCATGCGCCGGGCTGGAACTTCATCGCCAGGATCGCCCTGCCCAACCTCTCCTCGAGCTGGGGACGGGCCTACCGCATGCAGCTGGACCTGGAAATGACTGGAAAGATCCTCCTGGCAGAGGCCGCGCGACGGAAGGACGGCCCGGCTTGGCCCGAGGCGGTGCCCGGAATCGAATCATCCATCTGCCCCAAGGGCAAGTGGATCTATGCACGGACGCCGGCGGGGGCTTCCATTCAATGCGACCGCCCCCCCCGCTTCCCGGATGCCCAGAAGGGCATCGTCCTACCCTTACACTTCGAGTTTCCAGCCGCGCCTGCCACGGGAGTCTCAAAGAAGCGCTGAGGGCAAGCTTGCGTAGAGTAAAAAAGGGTGGGCAGCGGTTGCTGCCCACCCCTTCGCGCGTACGGCCTACCCCAAGAGGTCTATTTCGGCGTCTTGGGCGTCTGCGGGGGGATCTTGTGGACCTGGGTCGTCTGGTGAATCACCTCGTGGGGAGGCGCGCTTTCATGCGGCCCTTCCGGGCCCTTTCGGCCGGGTATCGAGGAGTGGAGTTCGGGCCACGGTCCTCTGTAGGGTTTGTGGTGCTGGGAGTGGCCCTGTCTTTTGCCGGGCATCTTTCACCTCCTGGCACGACCTTGATGAAGGTGCCTGCTGTAAATGTAGGCCCCCCACGACGCGCCGGCAACGTCTGATGCCAAGTTGCATTCAAACGACAATGCATTCTGATGTTCCCGTGGGCTGGGATACACATCCCAGCCTCACCTGCGGTTTCGTGCATTCTTGATCGCAACCTGGAATGACAATGGTCCGGAAGTGGGCTTTGCGTGAGACGCAAAGAGAGGGCGGGAGATGATCCCGCCCTCTCTGCACTGCTAATTACCGGACCGTCAGGGCTTTGGCTGAGGCGTCCCTTCGGGCGCGGGGGCGGCCGGCGCGGGGGCCGGAGCAGCGTCGAGGCTCTGAATCACGAAGTCGGTCTGATCGATGGCATCGGAGGCAAAGATGGTGACCTGCTCGTTCTTGTTCAGGATCACGTCCCAGCCGTTGTCCTTGGCGAGGGTCCGCATGAGGGGATCAAAGGCCTTCTTCATGCGGTCCGCGGCCGCTTCCTGGCGCCCCTGGAACTCCTGCTTGGCCATCTGCTGCATCTGGAAGAGTTCCTGCTTCTGCGCTTCGATTTCCTTCGCGGGCTTGCTCTTGGCGGCCTCGGCCTTCTGAATCTCCTCGGCGCGGGTGCGCAGCTGGCCCTGCATGCCCTCGGCCCAGGTCTTCAGTTCCTCCTGCAGCCCCTTGGCGAGCTTGGCTTCTTTCATGATGCGCTCCACGTCGACCACGACCACGACGGGGTTGGCTTTGGGGGGCTTGGCGCCCTTGCTGCCGGATGCGGAGGTGGCGGCGGGGCCGGCGGTTTTGCAGGCCAATGCGAAACAAGCGACCAGGATGAGGGCAAAAGTCTTTTTCACGATGGTTTCTCCTGGAACGGGGGCGGTGGGTTAAGGGCCGCTGGGAGCTGGTTCAGGCGAAGGGGTTGCCCCGGTGGCCCCCCCTAAGTGCAACATCATACACCACTTCCAAACATTTCGGAAGGGGGGTATCGGAGGATGCCGAAGGCGATGCCCGTACCGGCTTGACTTGCTCATGGCGAGGGCTTATTTGTTTGCAAGAGTCCCAAGGATTCTCGTATTGGCGCACGGGGCGGTCTGCAAGCTGCCTCGCAAAAGGTGAAGGTGTACCCATGGCGGGAGGCGTATCCTCGCTCCAACCGGGCGATAACCTGGGCCCCTATCGAATCGTTTCGCCCCTCGGTTCGGGCGGCATGGGCGAGGTCTACCGCGCCAAGGATACGAGGCTTGACAGGGAAGTCGCGGTCAAGGTCCTGCCCCGATCGTTCATGGAAAACCCCGAACGGGAATCACGTTTCGAACGGGAGGCCAAAGCCCTCGCTGCGCTGAGCCACCCCCACATCCTGTCCATTCACGACTTCGGGCGGGAGGGGACCACCGCCTATTTCGTGACGGAGCTGTTGGAAGGCATGACACTCCGAGAAAAGCTCATGGCCGGCCCCATCCCGGTCCGGTTTGCCATGCACATCGCCATCGAAATGTCAGAGGGCCTCGCGGCGGCCCATTCCCGAGGGATCGTCCACAGGGACCTCAAGCCCGCTAACGTGTTTCTCACCCAAGATGGGCACGTCAAGATCCTCGACTTCGGATTGGCCAGGACGGGGGCGCCCGCCGCCTCCCCGGCGGAATCCCCAAGCGAGTCACCCACGGTGGATAGCCCAACGCGCCCGGGCACCATGATGGGAACCGTTGGGTACATGGCCCCCGAGGTAGTGAGGGGGAACGCGGCGGACCAGCGGGCGGATCTATTCTCCCTCGGGGTGATCTTCTACGAGATGATCTCCGGCCGGAGCCCGTTTCACGGCCCTTCCGACGCGGACACCCTCGTGGCGATCCTCTCGATGGAGCCCGCGCCCCTCACGTCCGCCGAAGGCCCCGTCTCGCCCATCGTGGAGGGAGTAATCTTCCGCTGTCTTCAAAAGGAGCCGGGGGCGCGGTTCTCCTCGGCGAGGGACGTGGCTTTCGCCCTGGAAGGGGTGGCCAGCGGGGTTTCCGGCCCGGCATTGAAGGTGCCGTCCAGGAGCATTTTGCGCCCCGGGGCCCTCCTGGCGGCCGCACTGCTCATCCTGGCTGCCGCGGCGGCGGCGGGCCTCTGGCTCAAGATCACCAACGGGAGCGGGGAGATACCGCCCTTCGAATCGCGCCAGATCACGACTCGTCCGGGCCTGGAGGGAGATCCCGCCATATCGCCCGACGGGAGGTCGGTGGCCTTCCTCGCTCAAAACGGCGAAGGGTGGGACATCTGGATCGTGGACGTGAAGGGTGGTTCGCCCCTCCGGCTCGTGGCGGATGGCGCCGTCAATGCATCCCCCGCTTGGTTTCCCGACGGCAGCGCCCTCGCTTTCGCGTGTTACAAGGGCCACAGTTCGAATATCTGGAAGGTGCCACGGTTCGGCGGCGCGCCCATCTTCCTGGTGCCCGAGGCGTTGGACCCTGCGGTTTCGCCCGACGGTAGACGGATCGCCTTCGCCCGCTCCGAGCGAGGCGGCTACTCGAGGATCTGGGCGGCCGACATCGGGGCGCCCCGATCCGCTCGCCGGCTGACGGGAGACTCGGACGGGGTTTGGAACCACCTCCGCCCGTCCTGGTCGCCCGACGGCCGAACCATCTGCTACCAGGACAACAACGACCTCTGGGTCGTCCCGGCCGAGGGAGGAAAGGCCCGCAACCTCACCTCGGATGACGCCGCCGACTCGAACCCCGTCTGGTCCCCCGATGGGAAGCACATCTACTTCGATTCTCTGCGGGAGGAGGGGTATTCCATATGGCGGATGAAGGCCGGTGGGAACGGGCTCCAGCGGGTTACCATCGGGACGGGTGCAGAACGAAAACCGAGCCTGTCTCTCGATGGCCGGTGCCTCGCCTACTGCACTACGGGACGAATGTCCTGCTCCATCGTCAATCGGCGGACGGGGGAGCGCGCGGTCTTTTCGAGCGGAACCTTCACGTCCGAGCCCAGCTTCGCCCCCGATGGCCTGTCGCTGGTTTTTACCATGTTGAGAGACGGGAACATCAACCTGTGGAGGGCGCGCCTCAAGGACGGCAAGGTCGATGGCGACGCCGAGCCCCTCACGGAGCATCGCGGGTACTGCGCCAACCCCACCATCTCTCCCGATGGAAGGTGGGTGGCCTACCACCGGGTCAGCAACGGGGAGCGCGACATCTGGGTCGTTCCCGCCGGAGGGGGGGCTCCGGTGAATTTCACGGAGCACAAAGCGAGCGACACGCAGCCCGAGTGGTCCCCCGACGGGGGGGAGATCTCCTTCGTGTCGGACCGGAGCGGAAGAGATGAAGTCTGGGCGGCGAAGTTCAGGGCAGGAAGGCGGGTCGGGGATCCCCGCCAGGTGACCCGCGGCCCCGGGACGATCGCCACCCACTGCTGGACTCCCTCCGGGGAGAGGATCGCCTACATCTCCAATTCGGAGGCGGGTTCGGACATATGGACCGTCCTTGCGAACGGCCAGGGATCGTCTTCTCGTCTGACCGAGGGCGCGGGAGCCACCTTCGTCACGGACGATCCATTCACCGGAGGCCTCCTCGTGATGGGCACCTGGGGAGGCAAGCGCTGCACCGTGAAAAGAGTCGATGTCCGGGACGGCAAAACCAGTCCCGTCCCCCACACGGATCCCCAACCGCCCACTGCGGAGACGCTCATGATCGAAGTCTCCCGTGACGGGAAACAGCTGGCGTTGCTCGAATCGGAAAACGAAGGGGACATATGGATGCTCGAGGCGAAGAAGAAGTCCTTCTGAAGCCGTATGGGCGGAAGTTCGTGCTGCAACGACCGGATTCCTTTTCGAAGGAGGTGCGCGATGGCAGACATGACGTATCGGACGCTCAATAACCATTTGAACGAAATGCTCAAGGTCTGGCCCGAGCTCAGAATGCTTCCCGAGATGCAGGCGGTGGAAACGATCTTCCGCGAGCGGGAGGCCGGGGATTGGCTCGATGAGCATATTTCGGACGGCGCACAGGCGGCCATCAGCATCTTCAACTCCACACTCGAAGCCATCATCAGCCACAGACTCCCGGGCCCCATCCCGCCGATTCCCTCTGCCATATGCGGCGAGCTCCCGATCAATTTCAGGGAGGGCTGGAAACCGGTAGGATTCCCTGACTTCCACTCGTGACACCGATCCCGGGGAGGTCGATCCCGGGGCGAACGGCGTGATCAGCAGGCTGACCCTCCTCCTTTCCGCGCGGTGCAACCTCTCGTGCTCCTACTGCTACCAGGGGGAGAGGAGGGGGCCGGAGCGGATGACATGGGACACGGCGCGCGCCGCGCTCGACTTCTGTCTGGCGCGGCGTGCCCCGAACTTCTCCGTCGAGTTCAACGGCGGAGAACCCCTCCTCGAGCCGGACCTTCTTCGGCGGTGCATCGAGCACGTGGAAGCCCGCCGCGGGGAGTCTGCCGTCCGGTTCTTTCTCACTACCAACGGCACCCTCATCACCCATGAGATGCTGGAGTTCCTCGTCGCCCACGACGTGGGACTGCAGATCAGCCTGGACGGCGTGCCCAAAGCTCAGGGGCATCGAGGCGATTGGACGTCGGAACGGCTCGACCGGGTCCTTGAAGAACTGGCCCGATCTCATCTTGGTTACGCGCGACGCCGCTTGAGAATACAGGCCGGCCTCATGCCCTCGACCCTCCATACCATGGCCGACTCGGGCAGGTACTTCCTCGATTCGGAGGTGCCGGAGGTCCTGTTCTACACCGTTTTGGGCCAGGATGACGCCTGGACGCTCGAAGATGAAGAAGCCTTGGAATTTCAGGTGGGGCGCCTCCTTGAGGACGGCATCAACCATTGGAACAGGACGGCGGAAGTCCCAATCATGTTTCTTCGTGAGGTGCAGGAACGCGTCCAGGGTGGCCCGGGAGAAGGCCCTTTCTGTGGGGCGGGATCGGGTTCAGGATTCTTCGTGGACACTTCCGGGCGGGCATGGACCTGCCTGATGTTCGCCTCTTCCCTTCAGCCCTTGTCGCCACTCGCTCGGGAGGCCGAACCAGCGCTGGATCTCGGAGAGGTCCGAGAGCCCGCATTAAAAGACCGGTTGGCGGGTGTGCCTTCACTCCTTTCCCGTCTCCGCCTCTTCACACATCGCAGAGACAAGTACTCCAGCTTCAGCAGGTGCCGGGATTGCGAATTCCTTCCGGCCTGCTCCCTCTGCCCTGCCGCCATCAGTCACACCCCGGGCAACAGAGACCCCGACAAGGTGCCCGACTTCTTCTGCGCCTTCACTCGTGCCACCGGGAAGGCGCGCCGGGAATTCCGCAGGAGAACGGCAGATTCAGAGACCGCACGGCGGTTGGAGAAGGCCCGAGCGGCCCTGGAGCGGCTGAAGGACGTCGTTCAAGATAGTCTCAACAACTGACATTCGGTCCCATGGAATGAAAAACGGCGGCCTTCTCAGCCGCCGTTCTTGTGATCAAAAGGACGCAGGTTTCAAACCTTCTTGAGCGTGTGCCCCATCTTGTCTTTCTTGGTTTTGAGGTAGGCTCGGTTCTTGTCGTTGGGGGCGATCTCGAGGGCCACCTGGTCCACGATCTCGAGGCCGAACCCGGAGAGGGCGTGGAGCTTCTTGGGGTTGTTGGTGAGGAGGCGGATGCGGTGCAGGCCGATGTCGTGGAGGATCTGGGCCCCGATGCCGTAGTCCCGCTCGTCCGCCGCGAAGCCAAGGGCCTCGTTGGCCTCCACCGTATCCATTCCCTGGTCCTGGAGTTCGTAGGCTTTGAGCTTGTTGAGGAGGCCGATGCCGCGGCCCTCCTGGCGGAGATAGACGATGGCCCCGCGGCCCTCCTTGGCGATGGCCGACATGGCGGCCTCCAGCTGGGCGCCGCAGTCGCACCTGAGGCTCAGGAGGGCGTCGCCCGTGAGGCACTCGGAGTGCATGCGCACGAAGATCGCGTCCGAGGGCTTCCAGTCGCCCATGGTGAGGGCCAGGTGGGTCTTCTCGCTGAGGATGCTCTCGTAGGCGATGACGCGGAACTCGCCGTAGGGGGTGGGCATCTTGGGCTGGGCCATGCGCTTCACGAGAGACTCGCGGCGCAGGCGGTACTGGATGAGTTCGGCGATGGTCACGATGTTGACGTCGTATTCTTTTGAAAACTCCAACAGGTCGGGCATGCGCGCCATGGCGCCGTCGTCCTTCATGACCTCGCAGATGACCCCCGCGGGATAGAGCCCCGCGAGGCGGGCCATGTCGATGGCCGCCTCCGTCTGTCCCGGCCTTCGAAGGACGCCCCCGTCCTTGGCGCGGAGGGGGAAGATGTGGCCGGGGCGGGCCAGGTCCGAGGGCTTGGTGTCTGGGTCGATGGCCGTGAGGATCGTGGCCGCCCGGTCGTAGGCCGAGATGCCGGTGGTGGTCCTGTGCTTGGCCTCGATGGACACGGTGAAGGCCGTCTGGAAGGCGCTCGTGTTGTCCTGCACCATCATGGGGATCTGGAGGTGGTCCAGGCGCTCCCCCGTCATGGAGAGGCAGATGAGCCCCCGCCCCTTGGTGGCCATGAACGTGATGGCCTCGGGGGTGGTCTTCTCGGCGGGGATGTACAGGTCGCCTTCGTTCTCTCGGTCCTCGTCGTCGCAGATGATGAGCATTCTGCCCTGTTTGATCTCTTCCAGGGCCTGCTCGATGGAGATGACAGGCATTTAGAACCCCTTGTCTATGAGTTGCTCCAAAGTTAAACCGCCGGGCGTGCCCCGGCGCTTGAGGTAGGTCAGAACATAGCGTCCCAGCAAGTCCAATTCCACATTGACCCGCGTTCCCGGACGCCAGGATCGCAGGGTCGTTCCGTCGAGGGTGGAAGGAATGACGGCCACCTCCAGCCGGTGCCCGGAAAGGGCCGACACCGTGAGGCTCACCCCCGCCAGGGCGATGGAGCCCTTGGGGATGATTCCCTCCTCCAGCCCCTTGGGCAGTTCCACGGCGAGAACCCACCCGTCGCCCACGGGAGACAGGCTTTCGACGACACCCACCCCCTCCACGTGCCCCTGCACGAGGTGCCCGCCGAGGCGGTCGCTGAGCCGGAGGGCGGGCTCGAGGTTTACGGCGGCGCCGGCCCGGAGGTCTCCGAGGGTCGTGCGATCGAGAGTCTCCGCGCTCATGAAGGCGGAGAACCCATCCTTCGATGCGCTCTCCACCGTGAGACACGCCCCGTCCACGGCGATGCTGTCCCCGTGGACGGCGTCCGCCACGACGTCAGGACATGTCACGGAGATGAAGCCTTCGCGGCCTCGCCTCTGCAGCTCCGCCACACGGCCGATTTCGCGGATCAGCCCCGTGAACATGGCGCCTCCAGGTCGGCCGTGACGATCCAGTCGCCACCCGCCTGCTCCCATCGCGGGTTTTCCAGCACCCTCGCGCCGCCCTGCATGCGCACGGGGCCCTCGATGGCTGCGGGGCCGATCCCCGTACCCGCGAGGAGCGGGGCGATGTGAACCGACACCCGATCCACCAGGTCTTCTCCGAAGAAAGAGGCGGAGAGACGACCCACGGCCTCCACGAAAAGGCCCATCACGCCGCGGTCGTGGAGGACCGACAGGAGGTTCCGGAGGGGAAAGCGGCCCCCGTCGTCCGTGGCCAGCTCCACCACCGACACGCCCGGCCTCCCGTCGAATTCGGGGATGGGCGAGCCGGCTGGCCGGACGACCCAGACATCGCCGCCCTGAGGGCACGTGCCAAACACCCGCTCCCCGCCGGTGAGCATGCGCCGGTTGTCGAGGAGGATGCGGAGGAGCGGCTTGGGACGCCCGTCGAGCCTGACGGTGAGGAGGGGATCGTCGGCCGCGACCGTGGCGCCGCTCACGAGGATGGCATCGGCCAGGAACCTGTCCTCGTGTACCTTCAGCCTGGCCTTGGGCCCCGTGATGTAGCCCCCGTGCGTGAGGACGACCCGGCCGTCGAGTGTCTGCGCCCATTTCATGTGGACGTGGGGACGGCCCAGGCCGTGGAACGTGTGGTAGGCGGGGTCCACCCTGCGCCCCTCCTCCTCCATCAAACCCACGCTCACGAGGACGCCCGAGGCCTCCAGCTCTCTGATGCCAGCCCCGTTCACCCTCGGGTTGGGGTCTCGCACGCAGGCGGCGATCCGGGAGATCCCGGAAGCCAGGAGGGCGGCCGTGCAGGGGCCCGTCCGGCCCGTCGTGCAACAGGGCTCGAGGGTGACGTAGAGGTCCGCTCCCCTGGCGAGGGAACCGGCCTCGCCCAGGGCCACGATTTCCGCGTGCGGATGCCCGGGTCCTTCATGGAACCCGCGGCCCACGATCCGGTCGGCCTTTACCACCACGGCACCGACGCTGGGATTGGGATGGGTCCGCCCGGCCCCCTTGAGGGCCTCCTCGATGGCCGCCAGCATGTAGGCGCTCTCCGGAGTCCATGTGGCCATTCTCTGATCCCTCAGGACAGCAGGCCGTCTACGTATTCGGCCGGGTCGAAGGGGACCAGGTCGTCCACCTTCTCGCCGACACCCACGTAGCGGATGGGCACGTGCAGCTCGGCCGCAACCGAAAGGGCGATTCCACCCTTGGCCGTCCCGTCGAGTTTGGTGAGGATGAGGTCCGTGAGGGGCACCTTCTCGGTGAAGAGGCGGGCCTGGCTGAGACCGTTCTGCCCGGTGGTGGCATCGAGGACGAGGGTGACCTGGTGCGGGGCCCCGGGGAGGGCCCGGCTCACCACGCGGTGGACCTTGCTCAGTTCCTCCATCAGGTTGTGCTTGACCTGCAGGCGGCCGGCCGTATCGATGAGGACGAAGTCCAGGTCCCTGGACGCGGCGGATTGGACCGCGTCGAAGGCCACGGCGGCGGGGTCGGCTCCCGCCGCCTGGCGGATGACCTCGCACCCGGATCGTTCACCCCAGACCTGGAGCTGCTCCACCGCCGCGGCCCTGAAGGTGTCCCCCGCCGCGAGCAGGCCCTTCTGGCCGCGCGCCGTGCGCTGGGCCGCGAGCTTGCCGATGGAGGTCGTCTTGCCCGTGCCGTTGACGCCCACCAGGAGGTGCACCCAGGGGCGAGGCGGGGGCCCCTCCGCCGGGGGCGCCGGGGGCCAGAGGGCCATCATCCTCTCCCGGAGGGCCTTCGATAGTCCCGCGCCCGTGGCTCTGGCCTCCCTGGGCAGGTGGTCCAGGAGCGCCTGAATGGTTGGGACTCCCACGTCCGCCGCCAGGAGGGCCTCCTCCAGGGATTCGAGGGTCCTGTCATCCGCCTCCGATGAGGAGGAGAAAATGCCCGAGACCCTTTCCACGAGGGCCTCGCGGGTCTTGCGGAGGCTGTCCCGGATCTTGCCGAACATCAACCCCCCCCGAGCTGGGCCAAGAGTCCCTTGGCCTTCTGTCCCCACTGGCTTTCGGGGGCGATCTTCAGCACCTGCATGAGGGCGTTCCGTGCCTGAGGGTAGAGTTTGCCCTTCATGAGAGCCTCGCCGTAGTTGCAGTAGATCTCCGCCCCGTCGGACTGCGTGGCGCTATAGTCCTGGGAGAGGATCTCCAAGGCCTTCTTGAAGTAGGTCGCGGCGTCGCCCCAGTCGCCCTTTATCCCGTCCAGGATCCCGAGCTTGTTGTAGGCCTTGTAGTAGGTGGGGTTTTCCTCGACGACCTTGATGAACACGGCCTCGGCGTCCAGGAGCTTTTGCTGGGCCATGTAGATTATGCCCATGTTGTAGTAGGACTCGAAGCGGCTGAAGGCACCCTGTGAGTTCACGACTTCCCTGAACTTTTCCAGGGCCTGGTCGTTCTGGCCCAGTTCCTTGTAGCACACGCCCATGGCGTTGAGCACGGCGAGCTTGTTATCCTGCGTCCCGGGGCCCTGATTCAGGGCGCTCTGGAAGTAGGCCAGGGCGTCCTGGAAGCGGCTCTCGGAGAGGAAGATGAGCCCCTCCGTGTAGGAGTACTTGGCGTCCGGCTTCAGCTTGATGGCCAGCTGGATGTAGTGGTGGGCCGCCTCCATGTTCTGCTGGCCCGCGAATTCCAGGGCCATGTTGTATGCCACTTCCGAGTTCTTGATGGTCTCGTCTCCGGGCAGCTGGCCGGGTGTCTTGGACTTGGCGGCGGGCGAGGAGTTCTTGCCACCCGGCGCGCCGGGGATCTTCTGCTGGGTGGAAGCGCAGGCCCCCGCCAGTGCCATGGCGATGAGGGCGAGAGGAAGGGCGATACGTCTCATTGGGGCCACCTCCCGGGGCGACGCGGCTCGGTACCCGAGCGGCGCATCGCTAGTGTAGCATGGAACGGCGGGTGCGCGGGGGAGGGCCCGCCTGTTGGACGAGCCCGGCGCACTTGACCGGAGGGGGGGCTTGGGGTATTATTTCCCGGCGCCCTGATAGAGCGCGTGGAGGTCCTTTATGGTCACCTTGTTGTGGATCATTTACATCTTGGATTGCCTACTCCTGATCGGGATCATCCTATTGCAGCCCGGGGAAGGCGGAGATTTGGCCGCGGCATTCGGCGGCGCCTCCTCCCAGACAGCCTTCGGCGCCAGGGGTTCGGCCACGTTCATGCAGAAGCTCACCACGGGCCTCGCCGTAACGTTCATGGTCCTCTCCATCATCCTGGTCGTGGTCACGAACCGGAAACAGGAGAGCAACATCATGAAGAACCTGCCCGCCGGTACCGAGTCCAAATCGGCCCCGGTGGAGCCCAAGCCCGCCGCCACGCCCGCGCAGGCACCGGCCCCGGTGCCCGCCCAGACGAATCCGGCGGCAACCCCAGGTCAGGCGCCTGCTCGGCAGGCTCCCGCGCCCAAGCCCGAGGCCCCCGCGGCTCAGACCCCGGCGCCATCGAAACCCGCGAAATGATCACCCGTGCCGAAGTGGTGGAATTGGCAGACACGCTATCTTGAGGGGGTAGTATCCGAAAGGGTGTGGGGGTTCGAGTCCCCCCTTCGGCACCATCCAATTCCGGACGCGGGAGGCGAGAGTCTCCCGCGTTTTCATTTTCGCTCTGACCGTGGCGGGGGGCGAGAAGGGCGGGAGACGCCGTAGCCCTCACGCGAGGGCGGGAGCGAGGAGCGAGCGTCCGCAGCACTTGAGGGCAAGGCGAGGGACCCGCCCCGGGTTGGGCAGGCCTTGGGGTCGGCTCGCCCCTGGGGTATGGCCGCGCGCGTGGCGCCGGGCGAGCAGGGCCAGACGGCCGACCGCAG
>JAKAJA010000394.1 GCA_021814085.1 Acidobacteriota bacterium
TGCCATCGGCTCCCGAATCGGCATAGATGAGGGCCGAGACCTTCCCCTTCAGCAGGAGGGGGGACATGAGGCTTCTCTTAACCTCCTCCCTCGCGGGGACAAAGGCCGGGGCGGCGCCGTCGAGGAGCATGCGGGTCCTGGAGCTCGCCACGGTCCGAAGGATGGGGTCCTCGTTCAGGCTGGCCTTCCAGGCCTTCACCTGGCTGTCGAACCCGAACCCGTTCCATCCTTGAACGGCTTCGTCGCGGACGACGAAGATGGCCGCCCTCTGAGCGAAATCCTGGATGCCCTGGAGGAGGGCATCCAAGATCTCCGTCTGGTTCTTGGCGTACTCGATGGCCTCCATGCGATAGAGGAGGGCGTTGTTTATGGTCAGCGGGGGGGCCTGCGTCGCGGGGACGTTGGCCTCGGCCGGGGCGGGCTCGGGGATGACGGAGCCCACGGTTCTGGCGAGGTCGGATTCGCTCGGGAGGGAGGGGATTGCGGCGAGGGCTTCTCTGAGGCGCTGGCCGAGCGAGTCGAGGGACGAGCGCATCTCGTCCAGGTGTTCAGCCAGTTTGCCGGCGATCTGTTCTTCGTAGCTCATGGCGTCCCCTTCTCCAGTGCGCGTTCCGTCTGATTCTGATTGTAGGAACCGAGGCGATGCCTGTCAAGGAGCGCCCGCCGCGGCACCCTATGGCGACGAGGGTCCGAACAGGTTGGGTCCCGGCCCGCCCGGAAGCGCGAGGCCGAGGTGCTGGCAGGCGCGCGCCGTGATCTTCCGGCCGCGCGGCGTGCGTTCGAGGAAGCCGATCTGCATGAGGTAGGGCTCGTAGATCTCTTCCACCGAATCCTTCTCCTCGCCGATGGAAGCGGCGATGGTGTTCAGGCCCACGGGCCCGCCGGCGAACTTCTCCAGGATAGTGAGGAGGATCCTCCGGTCCACGTCGTCCAGGCCGAACCGGTCCACCTCCATCCGTTCCAGGCTGTCCCTGGCCACGTCGAGGTCGATGGTGCCGTCCCCCAGGATCTGCGCGTAGTCGCGGACCCTCCTGAGGAGGCGGTTGGCCACCCGGGGCGTGCCCCGTGCGCGCCGCGCCAGTTCTTCCCCGGCCTCCGCCTTCAGCGGCACGACCAGGAGGCGCGCCGAGCGCTCCACGATGATCTGGAGGTCCGCGACGGGGTAGAAATTCATGTGGAACGTGATGCCGAACCTGTTGCGGAGGGGGGCCGAGAGGAGGCCCATGCGCGTGGTGGCGCCGATGAGGGTGAAGGGCTGGAGGGGGAGGGTGATGGTCCGCGCTCCGGGGCCCTGCCCCACGAGGAGGTCCAGCTTGAAGTCCTCCATGGCGGGGTAGAGGATCTCCTCCACCGCCGGAGAGAGACGATGGATCTCGTCAATGAACAGGATGTCATTGGGTTCCAGATTGGTCAGGAGGGCGGCGAGGTCACCGGACTTCTCGATGAGCGGGCCGGAGGTGACCCGGATGTTGACCCCCATCTCGGCGGCGATGATGTGGGCGAGGGTCGTTTTCCCGAGGCCGGGAGGCCCGCAGAGGAGGACGTGGTCCAGGGGATCCCCCCGTCGCGATGCGGCCTGGAGGAAGATGTGGAGGTTTTCCTTGATCTTGGGCTGACCCACGTACTCGGAGAGGCGCCTGGGGCGCAGGGCCTGCTCCCACTGCCGCTCCGAAACGTCCCCCTGACCCGCCACCAGGCGCTCGTCGGTCATCCGGCCTCCTCGATGACCCCGACCAGGCGCTCTTCGGTCATCCGCCTTCCCCCATGACCTGGACCAGCCGGTCGAAATCCTCCGGCCCATTGTACACGTGCGGGCTCACCCGTATGCGGCCCATGCGGAGCGAGGTGAAAACCCCTCTCTCCGTGAGGCGCCGGTGGAGGGCTTCCGCATCGGCCACCTTCAGATAGACGAGGGAGGACCGGCGGGGGGAGTCGAGGGGGACGAGGGTCTTGATGTCGGCCTCATCGAGCTTTGCGCGGAGGATGTCCAGGAGACGGTTCATCCGGCCCGTGACCCCCTCGGGGCCAACGCCGGCCAAGAGGTCCAAGTAGGCCTGGGCGCCCACCATGGGCAGCCAGGGCGGGGTTCCCCCGTCCCATCTGCGGGCCGAGGGGTAGGGTTCCAGGTCGGTCCTCGTGAGGAGGGTCAAGTCTTCGCAGCATGGAACGGAGTACCAGGAATAGGACCCGTTGCGCAGGCGGGACCACAGGTCCGGGCGAACGTAGAGGGCCCCGATGCCGTTGGGGCCGGCGACCCACTTGACCACCTGGAAGGCGAAGAAGTCCACGTCCGTATCCCGCAGGGCGGGCGGCCACACGCCAACCCCCTGCATGCCGTCCACGAAGACGAACTCCACGCCGCGGTTCTTGAGCTCGCGGCTCAAGGCCCGCAATTCCATCCTGTACCCCGTGCTGAAGGAGACCCAGGAGAAGGCCACGGCTCGGGTCCGCGGCGCGACCGCGGAGAGGAGATCCTCTTCCGTCACGGGCTCACCCGGCCTGCCCGCGTAGGCGATCGTTGCCCCGTCCTGCTCCGCCATCTTGAAGGGGTAGGTTACGGAGGGGAACTCGTCCCTGGGCATGAGGATCTCGTCGCCCTGACGCCATTCGACGGCGTTGACGGCCTTGATCATACCGTCGGATGTGGACGTGCAGAGGGCGAGGTCATCGACGTGGCAGCCCATCCAGCGGGCGAAGGTGTCCCTCAGGGCAGCCGGGAGGTCGGGCGTGTAGAGCTCCGCCGGGTTTCCCTCCGTCATGGCCTCCACGAAGTTGTGGAGGGCCTGGGCCACGGGCCTCGGGAGGGGTTGGTCGGATGCGTTGTTCAGGTACGTGAAGCGGCTGGCGGCCGGGTAGAGGCTGCGGAAGCTCTCCCAGAACCCCTCGTCGTCGTCGTGCGCGGTCATGGTGATCTCCTAGTGAAGGAGGATTCCGAGGAGCCCCTTTTCCTTGGTCACGGGGAGGACGGTGTATTGAGACACGGCCCCCGTGTCCGCCCATTCCCTCAGCGTGACGGTGATCTTCCTGCGCCTGTCCTCCTTGCCCTCTTGGACCTGGAGCCGGTCGATCTCGGCTTTCACGAGCTGGAAGGGCGTCTGGTCGGAGAACCAGTAAACTCCCGCCTCGGTGACTTTCACCGTCCGACCGAAGAGGCTCGACTCG
>JAKAJA010000395.1 GCA_021814085.1 Acidobacteriota bacterium
TGGATGTAGTCGTTTTCCTTCTGGTTGTCCTGGATGGCCCGTTTGGCGTACGCCTCCTGCTGGGCCATCTCTTGGGCCTGCATGGCGGCCATGGCGGCGAGGACCTGGGTGTTCTTGTCCACGCTCTGGGCCGCGTAGAGGGAACCCATGGCGCCGGCCTGGGCGGTCTGGTGCGGTGTGGCGCTGGTGTTCTGGATCTGGCTTTGGAGCCGGGCGTACGTGCCGCCCGCGCCGTTGATGTCCGAGAGAGATTTGTTGACCTGGGACACGAGGGCGAGGGTCTCCAGAACCGCCGCGTCCGCGTTCTGGACCATGGAGTTCATCCTCCCCGCGGCGGCGCCCCAGTCCTCAGGACTTCTCGGGGCCATGTGGCTCAGGTCCAGGGCCGTTCCGTAGATGCGCTCGTACATGCGCCCCAGGTTGTTGCTGTAGGAGGTGGAGCCCTCCACCATGCGGCGGAAGTCGCTCACGCTGTCGATCTTCGTGAGGGTCGCCGAGTCCACGATGGCGAAGAGGCTCAGGACGGTGAACAGGTCCGGATTCCGGAGGGTCTCCGCCACGTGCTGGGCCCACTGGTAGGTCTGCACGAGCTGCTGGTACTGCTGAAGCATGTAGCTGAGCTGGCTCACCCACTCGGTCAGGGTGGCCGTCCAGCCCCACTGGTTCATGACGATGTGGGCCACGTCGGTCACGGGGATCTGCGCCGGGGCCACGAGGGGCGCGAGCCCCAGGCAGAGAAAGACCGCCATCAGGATGACGCTTGCCGCCTTACGCACCATGGTTCCTCCCTCCTTTCAATATGGGTTCCTGGAAATTGCCTTCCGCCAGGGCATCCACAGCCTTCTGAAGGCTTCCGAGCTTTGCCGTGAGCTTGGCGCGCTGGACCTTCTCCTCCGGGTCCGTGGTGTAGAGGACGTAGCTGTAAGGGTCGGCAAGCACGCGGACCTGCCGCTTGTAGGGCCCCTTGAAGAACAGCTCGCTGTACTGGCCCTTCTTCATCCGGATCTGCTGCATGACGTAGTGCTCGCGCGGGTTCAGGGCGAAGGCGTCCCGGGCCTCCGTCCCCACGCCCTTCTGCTCCAGCATGAAGAGGAAGCTGGTGTTGGCGAGGATCGCGTCGCGGTGGGGGGAGTTGATCAGGTCGTTGGGGTGCTGGGTGATGGTCTGGATGGAGCCGTTGTGCTTGCGGATCGTGCGGTACAGCTCCTTGATTTTGCTGGCCATGGTGTCGTTCATGAGGAACTTCCAGCACTCGTCCAGAACGATGATCTTCTGGCGGTCCTCGTCCTGCCGCTGGAGGCGCCGGAAGATCTTGGTGAAGAGCATGAAGGTGATGGCGCTGCCCACGTCCGGATGGTCGTCGAAGCCCGTCAGCTCGAAGTAGACGAGATCCGCGTTCTGAAAGGTGTCCTGCTTGTGGCAGAAGAAGGCGGCGTAGGGTCCGCCGGTGATCCAGAGGCGCAGGGGCTTGGCCAGCTCGGGCCTGAGGCCGTCCAGGGCACGGTAGTAGTCTTCCAGCGTGGGCGGGTCCTCGGGCTTGTACTCGCCGAGGGTCTTGGCGAGGGCGTCCATGAGGTCCACGCGGTCGCCCTGGGTGAGCTGGGACTGGCCGCCGGTGATGAGGTGCTCGATGAGGTGGGTCAGGGTCACGCGCTCGGCCTGCTGGGGGGCCTGCGGAAAGGCGAAGGGGTTGAGCTTGAGGTCGGGGTTGGAGAAGTCCACGGAGACCTTCACCGAGCCGGGCACGATCTGCACGAGGGGATCGTAGGAGTTGCCCACGTCAAGGATGTAGACCACGGGCTTGAAGCTCAGGCTGCCCACCAGGAGGTGGTTCATGAGGAAGCTCTTGCCGGCTCCCGTGGTGCCCGCCACGTAGACGTTCCAGGAGGTGGTTCGCTTGGAGAAGGGGTGGTAGCGGAAGAATCCGCCCTCCGGCGTCTCGAAGACCACCGGCCCCTCCGGGTCCCCCTCGTCGTCCTTGTGGAGCATGGCCAAGTCCGCGAAGTTGGCGTTGAGGATCTTGGCCTGCCGGTAGTTGAGGAGCTGGCGGATGTTGAGGCCGCTGTGGCCGGGAAGGCTGGAGAGAAACGACGCGAACCGGGCGAAGCGGGACTCCACCAGGAACTTGGCGTTCTTGGCCCGGGCTTCGGTGAGGATGCGGTTGGCCGTGGCCTCCAGGCGCGCCCGATCCCGGTCGTAGACCACGCAGAACATGGAGAAGTACCCCGCGCCCTCCTTGTCGCGCTGGATGGCGTTGGTGACCTCCGCCGCGTCGCTGGCCAGGTCGATGGACTTCTGGGCGATGCTCTTGAGGGCCTTCACGTTGGCAAGGGAGTTGCCCCAGTTCTGCTGGATGTTCAGCGCGGTGATGAACTGCTCCGGGTCCAGCGCCTCGAAGTGCTGGGTGATCCAGTACTCCGAGAGGCGCTCGTCCTGGCGGCTGCTGCCCAGGCGCGTGAGCGGGTCGAAGAGGGTGGGGTAGCTGATGGCCGGCAGGGTTTCCAGGTTGAGGACCCGGAAGTGGGTGTGCGGCCCTGCGGAGCCGTTGTCCTCCCGGCACAGGTCCTCGCCCCCGTTGCCCCAGTTGGCATCCAGGATCTGCTCGGGGATGGTGTAGCCAGGGTTGTAGGTGATCTGGCGGGCCGCTATGCGCTGGAGGGGGTTCAAGAAGTAGTAGAAGAGCCGAAGCATCTCGTCCTGGCCGAGAGGGCTCACTCGCGCAAATCCGGCCATGTTGTCCAGGATGCCGTGCCAGACGTTGCCGATGCGCCCCAGGCTGGCCTCGAAACGGGCCCAATTGAAGGCCCGCTTGCCGTTGATTAGGGCCCCCCAGAGGGTGTCCTTCAAGCCGCCCGTCTCCGCCTCCAGGCTTATGAAGACGCGATTCTCGTACATGGCGGAGCTGCGGCCCTCCCAGAAGCCGGTCTGGCGCTCGCGCAGGTACCGGATGATCTCCGGGGCGGAGGGGTCCGTCTCCAGGACAAGGGGCTCGGCCCGACGGCGCACGAAGTGGACGCTGAAGGCGTAGCCCGGGCCCAGATTCTGGACCAGGGCGTGGAAGTCGCTCCGGATGGCGTTCAACTCCTCGTCGGCCGCAAGCTGGCTCTCGCAGGAGAGGACCTCGGCGACGGCAAGCACGTTGCTGTTGCGCTGG
>JAKAJA010000396.1 GCA_021814085.1 Acidobacteriota bacterium
TGCTCACCACGCGAGAGGTGAATATTGTGCTGGGCCGGCAGGGGGCACTCTGGCAACCAGGCTTTCATGATCATGCGCTTCGCAGCGAACAATCACTGGAAAATCACCTTAGATACATTCACCAGAATCCAGTCCGAGCAGGTCTCGTAAATGCCGCCGAGAACTGGCCCCATGGGACGCTGCTTTTTGGGAATGGGTAATCGCCACCTAAAGGTGGCTCCTACGGGGAGAACCGGATTTTGTAGGAGCGACCTTCAGGTCGCGATGAAAGGCGAACATAATCGCCACCTAAAGGTGGCTCCTACAAGGCAGCCCACACCAGAGGATTTATGGTCATAGAACCTCCCAAAATCGCCGTCGTCATCCTGAACTACAACAGCGCCGAGGACACCCTCGCGTGCCTGGAGGCGCTCCGCTTGGCGAACGGCGGCGAGCGCCGGGTGTGGGTGGTGGATAACGCCTCCGAGGACGGGTCGCAAGAATCTCTTCCGCCCCGGCTGCGCGAGGGTGAGACCTGGCTGGAGACGGGAGACAACCTGGGCTACGCGGGAGGCAACAACGCCGGGATCCGGGCGGCAATGACGTGGGGCGCGGAGTATGTCCTCGTCCTCAACCCCGACTGCCGCGTGGAGCCCCATTTTCTCCCGCCCCTCGTGAGGGCCCTCGAGGGCTTTCCCAGAGCCGGCATGGCCTGTCCCCTGGTGCTGGATGAGGAGGGCGCCACGGTCCAATCGCTCGGCGGCCAATCCGATCTGTGGACGGGCCGCTGCGGCCGACGGCTCAACGGCACACCCGCAGAGCTTGCGGGCCAGCAGCGCTGGTCCGAGGTGGACTTCCCCCACGGGGCGTGCGTCCTCATGCGGCGGGAAATGCTGGAGGACGTGGGCCTCTTCAACGAGGCGTACTTCCTCTACTACGAGGATGTGGAGCTGGGGCTGCGAGCCCGGCGCGAAGGCTGGCTGACCCTTGCCATCCCGCACAGCCGCGTGCGCCACGCCGACACGACGGAGCGGGGCAAGGGCGACCCGGTAGTGGCCTACTACGGGACGCGCAACCAAGCCTGGGTCGTGGCCGAGTACGGGAGATTCTTGCAGCGCCTCTCCTTCCTCCTCGTGTCGTGCTACGGCCGATGGCCGCTCAAAGTCCTTGGCCGCGCCGCCAGGGGGCAGTTCAAGGCCGCCGGGGCCGTCGCGCGCGGCGCCTGGCGCGGACACCACGGCAAGGATTGGCGGGAGACCGGCCACCTCGCCTTACCTTGGCAAGGCCGCCCCAAAAGGTACCCCGAACCGCTCCCGTAAAAGCGATGTCCCGATCGCGAATTTCTTTTGTAGGAGCGACCTTCAGGTCGCGATTGGATAGGAAGAAGAACATCGCCACCTAAAGGTGGCTCCTACGGCGCAGGGCTGTTATGGAAAACGAGACAAAATGACCAGCATAAGGACAAAATGGCAGGGCGCGGAGACAGTCTGTGTTGAAAACGAGACAGGGCGGTGGTTTGCCGACAAGCCCCCTTGCATTCATGCTGAGTTGTGAGTAATATTTACATCTCAGAAAAGAAGGGGGAGATCTTCATGAACCAGGGTGAGGGCGGGAATGCTTTTTCCCCAATGAGCCGCGACGGTGCGAACGACACCAACGGCCAACGGGCTGGCTACGGTGCAGGCGTCTCACCGGAGCCCGCCGGGGAAGAGTTGGACATCCGGGGTTACTTCCAGCTCCTGGTGGAGTACCGCCAGTGGATCGTCGGCGTCACCCTGTCGATAACCATTCTCGGCCTCCTCTACGCATTCCTCGCTCCCAGAAAATACACGGCCGCGGCGACGGTCTTCATCGACCGCGGGGCGCAGCGAGGCCCCAAAGACGTCTCCAACGTGACCTCCACCGACCTGACCACCGAAATGTTCTTCAACTCCCAGGTGGAGATCATGAAGAGCAAGGCGGTCCTGCAGTCCGCGGCGGAGACCCTGAATCTCAAAGACGATCCGTACTTTCGGGGCAAGAACCCCGTGGGTGAGCTGCGCAATATCATTGCGGTCCAGCGCAAGCGTGACAGCGCCCTGTTCACCATCAGCGTCACCGCGGGCGCCCAAAAAAGTGTAGCGGCCTGGGCCAACGCCATCGCCGAGGCCTACGACAAGGTCACCCTCCGCCAGAAGCTCCAGTACCTCCAAGACGCGGACAAGCTCATGGCCGAGCAGGCGACCAAGATGGAGGCGGAGTACGGCCGCCTCAAGCAGAGTTACGGCGAGCATCTCCAGCAGACCGACTCCTATTTTCCAGAAAACCAGAAGACCATCACCGACAGCCGCATCCAGGGCCTCGAGCTGAAGCGCAACGAGGTCCTCATGGCGAAGAACGAGTCGGAGGCCCGTCTCTCCCAACTGCGCGCCCTCCAGAACGAAAACCAGGATCCGCTCACCCTGGCCTTCGTCAACAACAGCCCGGGCATGCAGGATCTGCTCCAGCAATACAATCAGGCCGAGAAAGATCTGGCCAAGCTCTCCACGCAGTTCACCCCCAAGCACCCCGGCATCGTGAAGAAGCAGGAGGAGATCGCCGCCCTGAGAAGGCGCATCCGCAACCAGGGTCTCCTCCTCCTGCAGGCCCAGCAGAGCCAGCAGGCCGCCCTCAACCAGGAGTATGCGTCTCTCACCGCCGAGCTGGCCAACCTGAAACAGCAAGCCATCTCCACGACCCAGCAGTCCAGCCAGAGCGAAACTCTCCAGGCGGGGGTCGAGTCGGTACACAAATACATGGAGATGCTGGTGGAAAAGATGCGCGAGGTGGACGTGGCGGCAAGCCTCCTGTCCAACCAGGTGCGCATCGTGGAGCGCGCCGAGACCCCCTCTTCGGCCAGCAAGCCCAACCGGAAAATGGTGGTTCTCCTCAGCTTCATGCTGGGGCTCATGGGCTCGGTGGGGTCCATCCTCGCGGCGCGGGCCATCGACACGCGCCTGCGCCAGCCCGAGGAGATCGAGCAGAAGCTGGGCATCCCCCTTCTTGGCACCATCCCCGTCCACACGGGAGAGAGCCTGCCCATCGTCGTGGAAGCCTTCCAGAACCTCCGAACTTCCCTCACCTACTGCAGTGACCACGGCGCGAAGAACGTCGTCATGGTCACCTCGGCTTCGGCGGGCGAGGGCAAGAGCACC
>JAKAJA010000397.1 GCA_021814085.1 Acidobacteriota bacterium
CTGTCATTACCGTTTACAGCAACGGCGTGGAACTCGGCACGACTACCGTGACGGGAGGGGTCTGGACCTACGCTGGCGCCGGTCTCACGGGTCTCGCGGGCGGCGAGTCCATCACCGCCAAAGCGGGCACGGGCGGTGACCAGTCCGCCGCGTCCCTCCCCGTCATCGTCACTCCGGCTGCCCCCACCATCAATGGGCCCCTCGTGGCGGGAGGGACGAGCGTCACCGGAACAAGCCTGCCCAACGCTTCGGTCACAGTCGACGTGGGCGGCACGCTGTACCACGTGACCGCCGATGGCGCCGGCCACTGGACCACGGGGACCATCCCCGCCCTCACCGGCAACGAGACGGTTTCAGCCACACAGACCATGGGGGGACAGACCTCCCCCTCCGCCTCAACGACGGTCCACTACCCGGCTCCGGTCGTGTCCGGCCCCATCTACGCCGGTGCATCGAGCGTCTCGGGAACCTCCACCCTAGCCGACGGCCAGACGGTCACCGTCTACGACGGGCCCACGGTCATCGGCACGGCCACCGTCACCTCGGGCAGTTGGACGATCACCGGGCTCGGCCCCTCCGTCCTCAGCCAGACCGATTCCATCACCGCCGAGGTGGCCGCCGGTACCACCGCGGTATCAGCCGTCTCCAACACCGTGGTCGTCTCCGCCCCACTACCCGTGAGCACCGCGCCCATCGTCACGGCTTCCATCTATGCCGTCACCGCGGGCACACCCGCCACCATCACGGGGAGCAGCGATGAGGCCGCCGGCACGCTCATCACGGTTTCCGTCCAGGGATTGGGAGTTGTCGGCACGGCCCTGGTCCAGGCCGATGGAACCTGGTCTTTGACGTACGCCAACACCGCCGGGCTCCCTGCGGGCTCACTCGTTTCCGCCACGGCACTGGCCTCCGGAAAGTCCGTCAGCGGCGCATCAAACGTCGTCAGAGTTTCCGCTGACAGCTCGGGCGTAACCCAGGCGCCCGTCATCAATAGCCCCATCCCGGCCTCCGCCGGCCTCACGAGCATTCCAGGCACCTCCGTCCCGGGCGCCACCGTGGATGTCTACGCCGACGGCGTCTACCTCGGTACAACCACCGCCGTTGGCACGGGCTGGTCCTTGGACGTCCCGTCTCTGGCCAACGGGACCATCCTCAGCGCCACCGCCACCCTGGCTCCAACGGGCACCTCCAATTGGAGCGCTCCCGTCATCGTGGGCACCATGGTGGACATGATGCGCAGCGACCTGCTGACCTCGCTCAGCCAACCCATCGCGCCGTGCTTCACGCGCCCCTGGGCCCCCGCCTCCTGCTCCATGGATCCCCTCGGCCCCAAGCACCGGGCCTCGTGGGGCGAAGGGCCTTCACCGCAGCCCGGGGCCCCGGGCACCCTGGACGCGGATGAAGCCTACCTCTACAACGTGCACAGCAACGACGTCGATACCGATTCCACCGTCCTCACCGACAACGGCCGGCCGTTGGTCTTCTACGAGCTCCTGGACAACAATGCCCACACCCTCTATCTGAAGAAGTCCGGAGGCCAGATCGTCTTCACCATCGACGCGCCATAGCGCTACTTTCTTTGCGGGCGCCGAAAGGGCGGGGGCATGCTCCCGCCCTTTTCCTTTTCGGCAACCCGATCTCATCGTGCGGGCATCTTCAGATGGCACCGTGGCCAGGTTGTACGGGGTCCCAAAAGCCGGCGGCTCAGGTGGACTTGCCCATTCCCCGCTGGGATACGCGGCTGTAACGGCCACGTGACATGTTCGTCCCCAATTGGGGTGGAAGCTCACTTCCAAGACAATGCTGGGGCATACCCCGAAGGCCAATGGGCATCTCCCGCAAGACCTCCATGCCTCCTGTCATTTGGCCCTGCCTTGTACCAGCCTGCTGGCGCATTTTCTTTGAAACTTCCCACAAGGGGTCCAGGCGGTTCGATCCGCGTATCAATCTCGCCCGTGAGACGCTTCCCCCTTGTGGCACATTTGGCATATGCATTGCGTGTGTTTGTTCGCTGAGCGGTGAACTTCTACCTGAATCCCTTCAGCCACAGCCCCTCGGGGCCTTATGGAAATGAGGTTAGAAAAGTGAGCCTGAGCACGGAAGGGAAACTCGAAGGGGCGATGAAGATGAGAAGAGATGCGGGGTTGGTCCTCTCCACGCTTCTGCTGGCTGCCATGGGCCTCTTCCAGAGTTTGTGGGCAGCCACGCCTTCGCTCCCGACTGCCGCGCTGGATACGACGGGGCAGGAGGGCCCGGCATGGAGGTTGTCCTCCCCCGGCCTTCCTCCTTCTGATGGACTCCACTTCAGGATCGACCCTGGAACCCTGCCCCCTGACCTGCCCCTTCCCGCGCTGAAGGTGCGGGAAGCCAACGGACAGGATTACACCTTGGAAATGGCCCAAGACTCCAGGGCCCGGTTCGAGCCTGTCCTGCTGCAAGACGGCTCGGGCACCTTGCCTCTGGCCTTGCCCGACGTGGCCTCGCTTCGAAAAGTCCGGTTCCGCGTGCGTTCGCAAGGCACCGCGGCCCTGATCCTGGAGCCTGTGACCCCGCTCCTCCTTACACCCTCCTTGAGAGGCGGACGTCGCATCCTGACGGTCACCAATTGGGGCCCTGCCTCATCGGTGGAAGTACGCGTTCAGGACGCCGCGGGTAGGGACATTAATGTGGAAGTGGGGGGGCACCTTCAGGTAAGCGGGGTGGAATGGCGCTCGCTAGGTGACCTCCAGCCAACAAGCCGGATGGAATTCCGTCTGGCCTCCGACCCCGCCCCCGTCTACCCCGTTTCCATCGAGGCGCGAACCGACCAGGGGACGGCAGCGAAGACGACCCTGTACGCGCCAGAGAGCGGTTCGGGGGTTTGCGCTACCCCAGGGAAAGACGGAGCCGGCGGAACGCTCGGCGGAATCGTCAACACCTACTATCCCGTAACCGCCAGCGTGCCCGCGGGCGCCACCTCGGTTTCGGTTGGTGCCTCGTCGGGTTCCTCCACCGCCATCGCACCGGGAGACCTCCTGCTGCTCATCCAGATGCAGGACGCCGCCATCAACACGACTTACAACTCGGCAAGCTACGGCGACGGCTCCACGGGGGCGGGCTACAGCTCCCTCAACGGCACGGGCAAGTTCGAGTTCCTCAAGGCGAGATCGG
>JAKAJA010000398.1 GCA_021814085.1 Acidobacteriota bacterium
TCCCCCGGGGGGATTCCCCCTGGGGCCGCGCCGCCATGCCGGCGAACACGATACCCAGCACGCGTTTCAGATCCTTGGGCCCGAGGGCCATCTCAGGGTGGCAGAACTCCACCTCCATGGCGACGTTGAGGGCGCCGATGATGGCCCACATGGCGTCCTCCGTCTTCTCGAAACGGAACTCCCCGGCGTCGCGGCCCTCAACGAGCAGCTCTTTCAGGCGCTCCTGGAAGAGGCGGTGGTTCTTGTCCATGTCCACGGGGGGCGCGCCCTGGGGCGGCCCGTAGTAGAGGGAATTGAGGACGCGCACGACGGGGATGTTTTCCTTGAAGAGGCGGAAGGAGTCGTCGCAGAGCCCCTCGATGCGCCCCCGCGCCGATCCGCCCGCTTCCTGGTTCCTCTCCAGGACCTGGCTGAATTTCAGAACGACCTCGTCCATGAGCTCCTGGAAAAGCCCCTCCTTGTTCTTGAAGTAATAGTAGAGGACGGGCTTGGTCACCCCCGCGGCCTCCACGATCTCCCTCACCGTGGCGGCGGCGTAGCCCTTCCTGTCGAAGGCGTCCACCGCGGCGCGGAGGATCTTCTCGCGGGCCGTGGGATCGGCCTGTGGGGCGGATGCGTTCTTAGCCATGGTGCGTGTTGAGGACTGCGAAAGGCGCGGACCTCATACCTACCTACCGGTAAGTATACGAAGGGAGAGGTGGAGTGTCAAGGGGGGGGGAAGCCGGGAGCAGGGAGCGGGGAGCGGGGAGCAGGGAGAAAGGTAGAACGAAAAGAGAAAAGGGAGTACCTGTGGTGAATTCACATCCTGTCCTGTCATTCGCCATTATGCTTTTCGCGTGGTCTTTCCTGCTCCCTGCTACCGTTCTCCCTGCTCCCGTCCCCTCTACTGAAACGCATAGCTGATCTTGAGGAAGAACGTGCGCTGGGCGGGCTGGATGCCGTTCCTGGGGGTGATCACCCGGTCGTCGCCGTAGCCCACGTAGAGGACGCTCTGCCAGTTGAGCTTGTAGGCGAAGAGGACGGAGCCCGTGAGCCCGCCGTCCTTCTCGGGGACGGGAAAGTGATAGAGGGCTGGATTGCGCCTCGTCTCGAGCCACTGGCCGATGACACGCAAGAAGGATCGGGCCGAGAAGTTGACCATGGCCTTGAGGTAGAGGGTGTCCGCCGTGAAGAGGTCGCCCTGCGGGAGGTTCAGCCAGCTCCGTTCACCCGAGAAGGCCAGGGCCAGGTGATCCGTGGGACGAACGGTGGCCGACACGCTCACGTCCCCCCCGTGGCCCACGCGAATGCCGTCGAAGTCGATGGCCTGCCCCACGCTTCCCCAGATGGAGAAGCCCGAAAAAACCGCGGAGGGGGAGAGGTTCGCCGAGAAGTAGAGCGAGTCCGCCGTGAGCAACTGTCCCGCCACGCGCTCCGTGTTCCTGTGATAGAAGAGCTCGCTGTAGAGATTGCGCTTGCCCGCCGTGTTGAACCCCGCGAGGTATTCCCGAGACAGGGTCTGGCCCGAACGGTCCCGCTTCAGATCGGCGATGACCGCCGGCTCCACCTGAGTGAAATAATTGTCCGGGTAGAAGTTGTAGGAGACCCGGGCCCGGCCTTCGCCGTATCCCACCTGGGGCACGTAGCCCGAGTCCGCGCGGAAGTTCGGGCTCACGTTTCTGTACTGCAGGTTCCAGCGCCACGTCTTGGCGCTGTGGTCGTAGATGAGATAGAGGTTTCCCCCCTCGATGCGGCGGCCGTCCCACTCCGGATGGATGTCCGGATAGGTGGGGGTTCTGGTCGTGCTGTAGAGGAACTGCCCCGTGACCTGGTCCACGTCGTTGGGTCGCCACTGGAAGTCCGGCCCGAAGACGCGGTTGAAGCTTCCCCCCTGGTTCTCCCGGTCCGTGACGAGAAATCCCCAGAAGGAGCGCCCCGCATCCTGGCGCATGCGGGCGATGGTCACGAAGGAGCCGAAGTCCTGGGGAGCATAGGTGGAGTACTCGGGGCCAGGAATGATGGCGAGGCCGCCGCCCCGGTCCTGGGTCGTGAGGACGGTATAGGACATGGAGTTCACCTTCCCCGTGGCCCGAAGGCCCCACCTCGGGGAGGTGATGGTCCGTGTGTAGACGGCATCGATGGGAGTCTGGAAGAGGTCAACCCCTTCCATGAAGAAGGGGCGCTTCTCCGGATAGAAGAGGGCGAAGCGCTGGTTCACGGCAATCTGCGCCACGTCCGATTCGACCTGGGAAAAATCGGGGTTGATGGTGATGTCCAGGGCCGTGTCGGGGCTGGGGGTCCATTTGATGTCGGCCCCCCCGTCGCCCTCTACGGGCTTGTTGAGGAAGGGCGTGCCCGGCCCCATCCGGACCTGTCCGACCTGCTTGGCCGTGACGTAGGGGGCGACGATGAGGTGGCGGGAGGCAGGCAGCTCCGTGATGCCCGTGAGGTCCGCCTCGTGGCACACGGTGCAGTTGCTCCCCTTGGGGATGCGGACGCTGCTGATCTGGTAGCGGAAGTCCCGGGGGTAGTTCCGGTAGAGGATGATCCCCCACGTTTGCGGGGTGCCCTTGGGGTACCTCAGTGACGTGAGGGGAAACCGCATCTCGATGTCCCAGCCCTTGTCGGTGATGCGGGCCGCCGAATCCCAGAACAGGTCCGGGGAGAAATCCTCCTGGCCCGTGGCGTCGTTGGTGATGCCGTCGCTCTGCGCCCCCCTCGGGTTCACGAAGAGTTCGAGGGCCGAGCGCCCGTCGTGCCGCGTGTCCAGGAAGATCCCCGCGAAATCCTGGTTGGAGCCCAGGCCGTCCCGGTCCGTGAAGGGGGCCCTGATGGCCTTGGGGTCAGGGTCCTCGCAGTGCAGGGCCACGTAGAAATATTTGGAGTCGTAGCCGAGATAGCCGGTGGTCTTGACGGGCGGAGTGCCATTGTCGGTCTTGTTGATCTCGTAGGGGAGATCGACCTGGACCGCCTCCTTCCAGCCGGGGTCCGAAAGGTCGCCGTCCACCTTGATGGGGGTGGTGATCTTGGGTAGGCCAACGACGGGCCGGCTCTCGCTGGAGGCGGCCCAGAGCGGGGACGCACACAATGCCGAGAAGAGAACGAACGCGAGAATTCCACAAGCTTTCACAGACAATTCCCCCGCTCCCTCTTCCCCGCCGCCACACGC
>JAKAJA010000399.1 GCA_021814085.1 Acidobacteriota bacterium
GGCCTTCTCCGCCTCCGCCGCGGGCTTGGCGGCCAGGCGGTCCTGGGTCTGCTGTTTGCGCTCGGCGGCCTCGGGGTGGTGAGGGTTGAGGAGGAGCGCCTTCTCGTAGGCCCGCTGGGCGCGGCCGAAGTCGCCCTTGGCCGTGTAGACGTCTCCCAGGGCCACGTACCCCTCATCGCTGAGGGGGAACCGTTCCAGCAACCGGTTGAGGGCATTCACGGCCTGAGAGTGCCGATTCTGGGCCAGATAGTCTCGCGCGGCCTCGTGGTACAGGATGGGGATGTCGGGGCGCACCGTGAGGGCGAGGTCCCACTCGGAGCACGCGCGCGCCGCCTCCCCCCGGGAGGAGCATTCGCGGGCGTTGATGCAGTGGTTGAGGGCGGAGACCACGACCCCCGCTTCGCGGTTCTGCTGCTCGAGGAGGCGGTAGAGACGGATGGCGCGCTCGTAGGAGCCGGCCCGGAAGAGGAAGTCCCCCAGATCCATAAGAAGCTGTGACTTGAAGAGGAGGCTGTAGCCGTCCCGACCCAGGTGCCTGAAGAAGGCGCCGTCCGAGGTGAGCATGCGAAAGAGGTACCCCTCGTCCTCGTCGAGGTAGAAGAAAGGGTGCAGGGGGACGGGCTGGCCCGCCTCCGAGACCAGAAAGAGGCCGGGGCGGATCTGGTGGGACAAGGCGCGCACCTTGGCGGCGGGCGCGGCCCCGTAGAGGACCTCCACCGCGGGCCCTTCGGGGGCCTTGGAGGAGGGCCGGAGGATAGCGATGGCCCCATTCCAGTTGTTCACGAGGAAGGTGACGGCATAGGCCAGGGATTGCTCGAGGTCCTTCCCCTTGCGCTCCTGAGAGGGCATGCGGGCGATCTGATCGAGCTCCTCCAGAACTTGCAGGTACTTCCTGAGGTAGAGGGGCAACAGGTCCTTTCCCACGTACTGCACCGGGAAGACCTGGGCGAAAGCGTCCCGGTGTGCCGGGAACAGGAGGGACTGGAAGCGGATGTGGTTCTCGATGGAGGGGTCGCAGAGGGCGTCCACCGAGGCCTTGGCCAGAGTCCGCTGGTCGTTGTTCTTGCGCCAGAGGATGGCGAGCCCCACCAGGCTGATGGCGTGAAGCGCCTCCGTCAGGTTGGCCAGACACAACTCGACGGTGGGGGCCTCCTCCCGGCGCCCCACGGGTGCCGGAGGCAGGGCGAACCCCATGCTCTCGCGCAGCCGGGTGAGGAGCCCGGCGATGGCCTCGTTCACGCCTCCACCTCGACACCCAGTCCCGGCGCGCGCACCACGAAGATCTTCAGGTTGTTGTCCTTTGGATCGGGTGGAAAGAGGAAGAAACCGCTCGCCCCTTCCGCCAGGTTGATCACCTTGCCGCACAGCTTCTCGCCGTCGCCGAAGGTCACCTTCACGACCTTGCCGGCCTTGGGAGAGTCGGCCGTGAACTCCTTGCAGGGGATGTAACCCGGGTCGCCCCCGTGGTCCCGGACGAAGAAGATGGCCTTCACCTCGTGGAGGTCAACCGTCTTGAGCTTGCCTTCCGTATCGAGGACCTTGAGCTTCCTGTAGGCAGCGGAGAAGTGCGAATAGATGGAGCACTTCTCCATGGAGCCGTCCATCATCCTAAGAACGATTTTCTGCCTCAAAGCCACCCCCTCACAGCGAGTTGAGAACTTCCTCCAGGGAGCAGTACCCCGCGAGGGCCTTGAGCACCCCGTCCACCTTCAGCGACGTCATGCCCTCTCTCTGCGCCCTCATCCGGAGGGCCTGCAGGGGCTCCTTGGCAACGATCATCTTGTTCAGCTCCTCGCTGGGCAGGTAGATCTCGAAGATGGACACGCTCCCCACGTGCCCGGTCCCTCCGCAGTTCTGGCAGCCCACGGGCCTGTAGAAGCGACCGTCCGGCGGGAGCCGGAGGCCCACCTCCTTTTGGATTTCCTCGGTGATGGGGTAGGGTGCCCGGCAGTGCACGCACAGGCGCCTCAGGAGGCGCTGGTTGAGAACCGCCGCCAGGGAGGCCGCCAGGAGAAACGGGGCGACCCCCATGTCGATGAGGTTCTGGAGCGCGTTCACCGCGTCGTTGGCGGTCATGCGGCCGAAGACGAGGCGCTTGGCGAAGGCCCCCTGAATCGTGGCCCTGGCCTCCGCCTCGTTGGTGATATCGCCGACGTAGGCGATGTCGGGTTCCTGCTTCAGGAGGGCCTGGATGGCATCGGCGAAGGTGAATTCCGCCCGGTCGTCCGGCTTCCCCTGGATCATACCCGGGACCTCGTACTTGACGATGGGGTCGAACCCCATGACCAGCATGTCGGGCCGCACGACTTCGAGGATGGACGCGTAAACAGTCGTCCGCTTGCCCGAGCCGGGCGGCCCCGTGATCATGAACAGTCCCGAGGATTTTCCCAGGGCTTTCCTGTACGCGGTGAGGGTGGACGGGCTCAACCCCAACTCGTCCAGCTTCAGGGTGGCGCTCTGTTTGTACTGGAGTTTCACCACCACCGACTCCCCGTAGAGGCTCGGCATGACGTAGACGTACAGCTCGATTTTTCGCTCGCCGAACTCCTTGCGGAGAAACCCGCTCTGGGGGATGCGGTTCTTGGTGATATCCATCCCCGACTGGACCTTGAGGCGGTTGAGGACGTTGGTGCGGACCTTCTCCTGGAAATCCCGGACCTGCACCAGGGCCCCCTTCACCCTCATGCGGACGTTGAGCGACTCCTGGAGGGGCTCGAAGTGGATGTCCGTGGCGCCGGCCTCCACGGCGTCCTGCAGGACCCTGTCGACGTCCTGGATGACCGTCTTGTCTTCGGTCACCCCCTGGGCCTGCTGGGGACCTCCGGCCTGGGGACGGCGCAGGGCGTCGAACTGGGGCTTTTCCATGGCCTCCTCCTAGGCCGAATGTAGCACCCGCCTTGCCCCGCCGCAACCGCGGGTGCCCGGCGCGGGTAGGCCGGTGCTGTTTGGGACGGCGCTCCTCTCCACTTTGGATTTCATGCTACTTTCGGAAGAGAGGAGACCCGCATGCGGAAAGCGATTATCGTCGGGGCCAGTTCGGGACTGGGGCTGGAGCTGGCGCGCGTGATGGCGAAGGCGGGCTGGGCTCTCGGGCTGGCGGGCCGGAACCGCTCCGCCCTCGAGTCCCTTCGCGCGGAATTGGACGGCG
>JAKAJA010000400.1 GCA_021814085.1 Acidobacteriota bacterium
CGCAGTTATCTCGCGCCCGAAAACCTGCGGCTTCAATGAGGCCATCCTCTTTCGAGGATGGAAACTGCTCGCATCCGGGGCCCTGCCAGATGAGCATTATACGGCCAGTTTGCGAGGGGTGCGCGCGTATCTTGAGTCCCACGGGTAGTGCATGGCTTCCAAATTGTCAAAGAGCTACGGCCGGCGGCCTCCTCGGAGGGGCGAGCGGTGCCCGGGGAAACGCCGGAGCACCACCTCTCGCACCGGTCCTGCACAGCCGGATTCAAGGTAATGCCTCCTTCGCGCTCATGCAACGGTGGGACCCGGGAGATGGAAGGTCTTTGGGCGGCCTAGAACCTGAATGTCCTGGATCACGCTGGGCGTGCTGGGGCCCAGGTCCACGAGGATGACTTGGTCTTCGTCGTGCTTGATGATGTCCTCGATCTGCCCTTTCATCCGCACCATCTGCATGGGCTCCAGATCGCACCGGAAGACGCTGAGCTGGACGTGCTCGCCGAAGGATTTCATGAGCGTGTAAAGGCGCTTCCAGCGTTTCGGGTGGGAGATGTCGTAGGTCACCACGTAGCACCGCGTTTCCATGGCCATCTCCCTCAGCGCACTCTAAAGGACGGATAGGACGGAATCTCACCGAAGAGGAGCCGTCCCAGCAGGCGCGCCTGGATTTCGAAGATGCGCCGGTAGGTGGCGGCGTAGCCGAAAAGCGGGTGCTGGATCTCCTGCATGAGGCGGCGCTCGTAGGCACCCACGAAGCGCTTGCGGGCCTCGGGCTTGAGGAGCACCGCGCCCTCGCGCTCAAAGAAATCGTCCGCGCCCACCTCGCCGTTGTTGAGCGCTGAGATGACGACGCTGTCAGCGATGACGGGCCTGAAGGGCTCCATGAGATCGAGGGCCAGGGCGGGGCGGCCATAGCGCGGCTTGTGGTAATAGCCCATCATGGGGTCGAAGCCCACGCTCTCCAGAATGACCGCCCAGTCCTTGGCCAGAAGCGTGTAGGCAAAGGAGAGGAGGGCATTGACGGGATCCGTGGGCGGGCGCCGGGTCCGGCCCTCGAAGTCGAAGCGCTGGCCCAGCGCCTTCCCATCCTTGAGCATGGTGGCGAAGCCGGAGAAGTAGAGCCTGGCGCCCAGGCCCTCCACGGCGAGGAGGGTTTCGGCGTTATCCGTTTCGTCGGCCTGGCGGGCCGCGGCGGCCATGGCGTCCAGGACATCCTGGCTTGGCCCGCCATTGCGGCGCAGGAGCACCCGTGCGTTGGCGATCTTGGCGGCGACGAGGCTCTTGGCGAGGGCGAGGGCGAAGCGGCCATCAGCGGCGGCGGCGAATTGGCGGGCGCGAAGTTCCACGTTCTTGTGCGAAAGCCCACGGGCCATCCCGTAGAACCAGCCGGAGCCGCTGAGGAAAACCACGGGGACGCCGCGCGACATGCACTGCTGGAGGGCGGCAGTGGTGAGGTGGACGATGCCCATGACCACGACCTGGGAGATGCGCTCGAAGCCAACGCTGGCCAGCTCTTTTCCTTTGGCCTCGGCTACGAGACGTTCGTGGTCCACGCGGATGGTGGCTCCCGGCTCCTGAACGACGAAGGGGTAGAGGGCTGGGTCGGCCACGGCGATGGGCCGGACGGTGCCGGCGCGCGTAAGGAACCGGACCTCCTCGGGAAGACAGATGCCCACGAGCGAGCACCGGGGGCATTTGGGGCTGTCTTCGAGGGGCTCGGGGATGGCGCCCTGGCTCAGGCGCGCGCGCATGTCCGCAAGCAGCTCCCGGGTGCGGGCCTCCAGCTCGGGGGTGAATCGGATGCGCACGCGCTCGTGGGAGGCGGCGTAGTAGATGAGGCCCTCGTGGCACTCGTAGCCGCGCTCCTGAAGGAGAAGGCCCTGGGAGCAGAGCTGAACCCGCTCGGGCTCATAGGCGCCCTCGGGCAGTAGGGGCGTCTTGCCGCGCTTGTACTCCACGGGCCGGACGCGGGCACCTTCGCGCTCCACCACGTCCACGACAGCCGTCAGGCCCATGGCCTCGCTGGAGAGATGGAGGGACCGCGTGTGAACCTCGGCCCTCGGCCCTTCGGGCTCGTCGGCCTTGCGGTGGACGTGCTTGCCCTCCACCGTCTCCAGGTTGTCGGCCCATTCGCCTTGGACCCACATGAGGTAGCAGAGGCGCGGGCAGTAGGCGAACTCGTTCAGCATCCGCGCGGGAATGAGATCGGGCAGGGCGGCTGGGGGGCGGGGGCCGCCAGCGCCAGCGTCGCTCATGTCGTTCCTCCTTCGAAGTCCGGTTGACGGGGCACGTTGCACGCGTTATACATGTTCAACATGGAGGCCAACCCATGATCGGCGTTCGGCTGGACAAGGCAACTGAAGAAAGGCTCGAACGGCTTGCCCGCGAAACGCACCGCAGCAAGAGCCACTACGTGAAAGAGGCCATTGCCGAGTATCTGGCCGAGAAGGAGGACGCTCTGCTCGCCCTAGCCCGGTTGGAAAAGGGCGAGAAACCGGTCTCCACGGAGGAACTGTGGAAGAAGCTCGGCTGGGAGGAAGGCCGAGCCCCGGAAGGCTCAAAACCCAGCCAGCGTTCCGCCGGGCGGGCCAAAGGGCGATGATGGCCTGGCGGGTCGCGTGGGACCCGAACACACGCAAGGATCTTGAATGCCTGAGACGTCCCACCTCGGAACGCACCGCGAGGCCGTCCTCTCGCGCATCGCGGCCAACCCGCGCCTCGGCCGTCCATTGCGTGCCTCCTCACGGCCTCAACAGTCGCATGCCTTCAAGGGAAGCGGCCTCCTGGTCGAAGGTCACCGTCACCTCGCAGCCTTGGTCTCGGTTCGTCCAAGCGAGGAGCGCGTCGGCGAAATCCCCCTTGCCGGAACGGTAGGCGGCCAGGGCCCGCCAAGCCTGGGGGAGATCTTCCACGCGGAGCTGGCGCGTCCGAAGCAACCGGTCCAAAAGCCCGCAGATTTCGCTCCTGGAGAACTTGTAGGCGCGCTGCAGCACCCAGACCAGTTCGCAAAGGACGATGCGGTTGACCCACCCCGGCGACTGAGGCGTGCAGTGCTCCGTGATGAAGGCGGCCGCGGCTTTGGCCTGCGCTTCGTCGTCGCGCACGACATAGCGGACAAGGATGTTCGTGTCGAGGCCGGTCATCGCTTCAGG